>SDZE01000038.1 GCA_004173095.1 Bradyrhizobiaceae bacterium | reverse complement strand
GCTGGACAAGATCGAACGCAGCCTGAACCTGGTGCAGGCCCGGCATGCGCAAAAAGCCGACGCCTATTGAGGCTCAGCTTTTCACGAAGGATCGCGCCGGCGGACGGTGCACGGCATAGGCATCCGCCTCGCCATCGATGCGCGGATAGAGTTCGCGCACCAGTGGATCATGGCCTGGAATGATGCGGTCGGGATGCCCGGCGAGACGCTCGCAAGTCCGCCAGCCATCGCACATGTCGCCCACATTGTAGACGATGGGAAACGGGCTACGGCGCTGCATGTTGCCGTAATAATGCGAGGCATCCGAGGCCAGCACGACCGGACCGCGCTCGGTCTGGACACGCACGACCTGCAGGCCGTCCGAATGACCGCCGACACGGTGGAGCGTTACGCCAGGAGCCACCTCGCCCTCGCCGTTGTGAAAGATGACACGCTCGTCATAGACATGGCGCACCATCAAAGTGACGTCTTCCGCCGAGAAGGGATGGCGCAGCAGGCCGTTGCACATGCAACGACCGGTGGCATAGGCCATCTCACGGTCCTGCAAATGGAAGCGCGCATTGGGAAACCGGTCGAGGTTGCCGGCATGGTCGTAATGCAGATGCGTGATCACGACATCGCGGATCGCATCCGCCGCCACACCAAACTGTACCAGTGCATCGGCCGGATTGATGGAGAGCGTGCGCTTGCGCTGCCGCGACGCTGCCTCGTTGAAGCCGGTATCGACGAGGATATCCCGGCCGCCGCCGCGAATGAGCCAGACGAAGTAATCCAGATCGGCCGCCGTCGTCTCATGCGGGTCGGGCGACAGATAGTTCATCGCAGGCGTCCGCGCCGTCATGGTGGCGTAGCGAATGGCAAAGATCTCGTAGACTGGCGTCATGGTTTCGTCCCGCGTTTCTCTTATTGCCCTACAAGGCCCGCTTCGCCCGCATAAATCAAATCGTTGCGGCCGTCGGAATGATCGCGACGACAGCGAACCAGGACGCACTGGCGCGCGGTACAGCACGATGCCATCGGCGTGCGGCGCATGGCGGCGCGGTTTGATAATCCAGAGTCCGTGGATTATGGTCGCCGCGGCGCGGGGTCGTTGCTGCGTCTTTTCGTGCTGGACCGGCTCATGATGACGATTCGATTTGCGCTGATCGCCTTGCTCACGCTCTCCATTGGTATGGCGTCGCAAGCCGACGCCCAGGAGCGCGCACCGCGGATCGCTCTGGTGATCGGCAACGCCAAATATCCGGATGCCGAAGCGCCACTCAAGGAACCCATCAATGACGTGCGCGATATCGCGGCCGAACTGAAACGCGTCGGCTTCGAGGTCGAAACCGGCGAGAATCTCGGCAGCGACGGCATGCGCCGCGCGCTGGAAAAGCTCTATGCCAAGGTGACGCCGGGCACGGTGGCGCTGGTGTTCTTCAGCGGCTATGGCATCCAGTCGTCGCGGCAGAGCTATATGATCCCGGTCGATGCGCAGATCTGGACCGAGACCGACGTGCGCCGTGACGGCTTCAGCCTTGAGACGGTCCTCAACGAACTCAACGGCCGCGGTGCCGGGGTGAAGATCGCGCTGCTGGATGCATCGCGCCGCAACCCCTTCGAGCGCCGGTTCCGCAGCTTCTCGGCCGGCCTGGCGCCGGTCATTGCGCCCAGCAATACGCTGGTGATGTATTCCGCCGCACTCAGCTCGGTGGTCAGCGATGCTGGCACCGACCGCAGCCTGTTCGCTGCCGAGTTGATCAAGGAAATCAAGGTTCCCGGCCTCACCGCCGAGCAGGCCCTGAACCGCACCCGGGTCAGCGTCACGCGCGCCTCACGCAGCGAGCAGGTGCCGTGGATTTCGTCGTCGCTGGCTGAGGATTTTGCGTTTACGTCCGGCCCGACATCGACGGCGGTTGCGGCTACGTCGCCTGCGCCCGCCGCAATCCCACGCCCCGAGCCCGCCACGCCTGCGCCCGCCACGGCGCCGCCCGTGCCGGCACCGCAGCCGACGGCTTCACAACCAGCGGCACCGACGCCTGCGCCGGCGCCCGCCCCCGCCGTCGTGACGGCGCCACCACCGGCCTCCGAAGCACCGCGCGATGAAAACAAAATTCTGCTCGCGCTGGCGGACGACCCGACCGTGAAATCGCTCAACGTCAAGATCAACGAGAATGGCGAAGATGTCGGCGCGCTGTATCGGCGCGGCCAGGTCTATGCCAGCAAGGGCGCCTATTTCGCCGCGCTGAAGGATTTTGACGCGGCCATCAAGCTCAGCCCGAAGGATGTCGAGGCCTATAATAATCGTTGTTTCGTTCGCGCCGTGACCGACGATCTGTCCGGCGCGCTCAAGGACTGCAACGAAGCGCTGCGGCTGCGGCCGAACTTCGTCGATGCGCTGGACAGCCGTGGGCTGGTCAATCTCAAAAACGGCCAGAGCAAGAACGCGATCACCGACTTCGACACGGCCCTGAAGATCAACCCGCAACTGACGTCCTCGCTCTATGGCCGGGGCATCGCCAAGCAACGTCTCGGCCAAACCTCCGAAGCCGAGCTGGACATCAACAATGCCAAGGCGATGGACCCGGATATCGTGAAAGAGTTCGCCGGCTACGGCGTTCGCTGACCGCGCCTGTGCCCGCCTGGATGACACATCTTTCTGCCGGCGCCGGCATCCGTTTGAACCCGCAGCGCGCAGGCGGACACTATTGGACACGGGCCCGAGACGTGTCGCGCTGGCCTGATATGGATGTCAGTTCAAGTCCGCCCCTGTTGCGGGGGCCAGAAACAAAGGTGCTTTCATGGTAAGATCGTCCCTCTTTTTCGGTGGCAAAGCCCTTCGCGCAGCGGTCGTCGCAGGCGCAGCTCTGACGGCAGGCGCGGCCATGGCCTTCACGACGGCCGCAATCGCTGCCGAGGACGTGACCTCCGACCAGATTCTCCGGGCACTGGCGCCGAACAAGCCGCTCACCCGCGGCCTCTCGATGGCGCCGCCAGCCGAACCTGCCGTCAATGCCGCCGAAGGGAAGTTCGTGGACTCGCTTCGCAACCGCAGCACCCGATCACTCTCGCTGGGCGAGCGCGAGCAGATCGCCGCTATCGCGCAGACCAAGCCGGCGATCGATCTCGAGATCAACTTCGACTACAATTCGGCTACCGTCAGCAAGCGCTCGCTGCCGTCGGTGCAGGCCCTGGGCAAGGCGCTGAGCAGCCCCGAACTGAAAGGCTCGACCTTCGTGGTCGCCGGCCATACCGACGCCGTCGGCGGCGAAGGGTACAATCAGGACCTTTCTGAACGCCGCGCGGATGCGATCAAGCGCTTTCTGGTCGAACGGTTCGGGCTCGCCGGCGCCGATCTGGTGACCGTCGGCTATGGCAAGACCAAGCCGAAGAGCGGCCTCGCACCGACCGATCCGACCAATCGGCGGGTTCAGGTGGTGAACATGGCCAACAAGGCGACCGCCTCGACACAGTGATGTGGTGAGTGTTCCATGGCCGTCGAGGGCTGCCGCGTGACAGCGTTCCGATCCACCTGCGGAGCGCTGTTTGCTTTGGCGATCGGCCACATCCCGTATAGATTGGCATCTCCTGCCGCCGCTCCGCGCATCGATCGGTGCCCAGCCATCCAAGTGGACCCATGAGATCATGAAGGCCCCTGCCCGTTTCGCTCCGGCGCTTGCCATCATGTCGCTGGCGACAGCCGCCATCGCCGCAGAGCCCGCACCGAGCGGAACTGCAAACGGCGCGATTGTTACAGTTGCCAAAGCCACCAATGCCTGTTTCTCCGATCAGGTGCGCGTCACCGGCTTCGTGGTGCCGCGGCGCGAGGCGCAGGTGGGCGTCGAAACCGAAGGCTCGCGCGTGGCCGAAGTCCTGGTGAAGGAAGGCGATATCGTCACCGAGAACCAGGAACTCGCTCGGCTCATCCCGCCACCATCCGTCGGCAATGCGCGACCGGTACCGCTGCGCGCGCCCGCTGCCGGCCTCGTCACCACCGTGCAGACCCAGGCCGGCGCCCCCGCATCGCCCCAGGCCGGGCCGATGTTCAAGATCGCGATCAACAATCAGCTCGAACTCGATGCTGAGGTTCCGAGCATTCACATCCTCAAGCTCAATCCCGGCGCGACCGCGCGGATCAGCCGGGACGGACACGCCGATCTGTTCGGCAAGGTGCGGGTAGTATCGCCGCAGATCGATCGCACCACCCAGCTCGGGCATGTCCGGCTGTCGCTCGCGCCCAATCCCTCGATCAAGGTCGGCATGTTCGCGCGCGCCAATATCGATGCGCGACGCAGTTGCGGCATCGCCGTTCCGCGTTCGGCGATCGAGCACTTCACCGTGCAATTGGTGAAGGGCAATGTGATCGAGACCCGCCGCGTCAAGGTCGGCCTCGTCTCCGACAACTCCACCGAGATCCTCGAAGGCGTCGAAGTCGGTGACATCGTGGTTGCCGACGCGGGGACGTCGCTGCATGACGGCGACAAGGTTCAGACTATTTTCGTCGATGACGTCGATCGCTCGCGGGTGCGCTAAATGGCTATGAATATCTCGGCGTGGTCGATCCGCCATCCGCTGCCCTCGGTCGTGTTCTCCATCATCCTGTTGCTGCTCGGCTGGGTCAGTTTCACCAAACTGGCCATCACGCGATTGCCGAGTGCGGATATTCCCGTGATCTCTGTCGCGGTAGCGCAATTCGGGGCGGCACCGGCCGAACTCGAAGCCCAGGTCACCAAGACGATCGAAGACGGCGTGTCAGGCGTCGAGGGCGTCCGGCATATTTCCTCGTCCATTACCGATGGTCTGTCGGTGACGACAGTGCAGTTCGCGCTCGAAACCAATACCGACCGGGCACTCAATGACATCAAGGACGCCGTCACCCGCGTTCGCGCCAACCTGCCGCAAAACGTCAACGAACCGCTGATCCAGCGCGTCGATGTCATCGGCCTGCCGATCGTGACCTACGCCGCCATCTCGCCCGGGAAAACACCGGAGCAGTTGTCGTGGTTCGTCGATGACGTCGTGAAGCGGGCGCTGCAAGGCGTACGCGGCGTCGCGCAGGTCGAACGCATTGGCGGCGTCGAGCGCGAAATCCTGGTGTCGCTCGATCCCGATCGCCTGCAAGCCGCCGGGCTGACGGCGGTGGACGTATCGCGTCGGCTGCGCGGCACCAATGTCGATCTCGCCGGCGGCCGCGCGGAAATCGGCAAGAACGATCAGGCCATCCGCACATTGGCCGGCGCCAAGACGCTGAACGAACTGGCCGGGACCATGATCAGCCTGCCATCCGGCGGCGAAGTGCGACTGGAAGACCTCGGCACCGTCACCGACACCATCGCCGACCGCCGCACCTTTGCGCGCCTCAATGGCGAGCCGGTGGTGGCACTCGGCATCAAGCGCTCCAAGGGCGCCAGCGATGTGGTGGTTGCGGAAGCCGTGCAGAAGCGCATCGACACGCTGAAGGAGGCTTATCCGGACGTCGATCTGAAGCTGATCGACACCTCCGTGGATTTCACCAAGGGCAATTACGACGCCGCCATGGCCACCCTGTTCGAGGGTGCGACGCTGGCGGTGATCGTGGTGTTCCTGTTCTTGCGCGACTTCCGTGCCACCGTCATCGCCGCGATCTCGCTGCCGCTGTCGATCTTCCCGGCGTTCTGGGTGATGGACCTGCTCGGCTTCTCGCTCAACCTCGTGAGCTTCCTCGCGATCACGCTATCGACCGGCATTCTCGTCGACGATGCCATCGTCGAGATCGAGAACATCGTGCGCCACATGCGCATGGGCAA
>SDZE01000372.1 GCA_004173095.1 Bradyrhizobiaceae bacterium | reverse complement strand
GCGGGCTGTGCCTGGCGGCCGGCGGCGGTGTAGGTCTGCGGCGCATTGCGGCGCTGCACCTCGGCATTGACGCCGCGCACGATGCCTTCCGATACCGCATGCGCGGTGGCGAGCACGGTGAGGTTGACCTGCAGCATGGCCCGGAACACGTCGTGATGCTTGCGCAGCGCCTGCAGCAGATCGGGCGTCGTGCTGGCAAGATAATTCTGGCTCAGCTTCAGCAGCGTGATCATGGTGATGTAGCGCTTGGAAATGTCGGCTTTCGGCGGCTCCAGCTTGATGGCCTCGCGGATATTGCCGGCACGCACCAGCGCCGTTTCCTGCTCGATGATGGCGAGCAGATCGTTCATCACCTTCATCAGCCCGTCGGCGAGCTGACGCGCTTCGATCGGCGTCGCGATGGATCGCGGGGCGAGGGGAGCGGCCTGCTGGCGCATTGCATTCGTCATGGTGATGTCCTCGATGATGAGCGGGAGGATTAATGGGACGCCTTGGCCTGCTGGATGATCAGCGAGCGGAACACCTCGTTGGAGATGCCCACGCCGCCGGCCTTGGCGAAGGACTTTGAATATTCGTCGGTCAGCATCGAGCGCCACACGCCGGTGCCGGTGGTGTCACCGAACGGGCCGTCGCCCTTGATGCCCGAGGTCATCTGCGAAAACATCGAATTGAGGAACATCGCCTCGAAGTCTTCCGACTGCTTGCGCGTCTTCGCCTGCGCCTGCGGCGACACCTTCTGCAGCGCCTCGATCAGCGTCTGATCGGGACGGCCGTTGATGGTCGGGTGCTTGGCCTGATAGGCCGCGGCGGCGTTGATGCCATTCATCACATCACCTCGATGTCGGCCTGGATCGCACCGGCGGCCTTGATCGCCTGCAGGATGCCGATCAGATCGCGCGGGCCGATGCCGAGGCCGTTGAGGCCGTCGACCAGCTGCTGCAGCGACACGCCATCCTTGACGATGGCGAATTTCTTGCCGTCTTCGGTGACGCCGACCCGGGTCGAGGGTGTCACCACGGTCCGACCGTTGGACAGCGGCGCCGGCTGGCTGACATTGGCGCTCTCCGAAATGGTGACGGTGAGGTTGCCCTGCGCCACCGCGACGGTGGCGACGCGGACGTCGCGGCCCATCACGATGATGCCCGAGCGCTCGTCGATGATGATCTTGGCGGCCAGATCCGGCTCGACCTGCAACTGCTCGATCTCGGTCAGCAACGCCACCACATTGCCCTTGAACTCGGGCGGGATCGACAGCTGCACGGTGGAGGGGTCGATCGGCTCGGCGGTCTTGCTGCCGAGGAAGTCGTTGACCGCGGCAGCCATCCGCTTGGCGGTGGTGAAGTCCGGATTGCGCAGCGCCAGCCGCACATTGGGCAGCCGGTTCAGCGCGAATTCGATTTCGCGTTCGATGATGGCGCCGTTGGCGATGCGGCCCACCGTCGGCACGCCGCGGGTGATCGAGGCTGCGGCGCCTTCGGCCGCGAAGCCGTTGATGGCCAGCGAGCCCTGCGCCACCGCATAGACATTGCCGTCGGCGCCGAGGAGCGGCGTGACCAGCAGGGTGCCGCCGGTGAGATTCTTGGCGTCGCCCAGCGCCGACACGGTGACGTCCATGCGGGTGCCCTGGGTGCCGAAGGCGGGCAGGTTGCCGGTCACCATGACGGCGGCGACGTTGCCGGTGCGCAGCGTCTGGCCGCGGATGTTGACGCCCATGCGCTCCAGCATCGCCTGCAGCGACTGCCGGGTGAACGGGATGTTGTTGAGGGTGTCGCCGGTGCCGTTGAGGCCGACCACGAGGCCGTAGCCGATCAGCTGGTTCTGCCGCACGCCTTCGATATTGGCGAGATCCTTGATCCGCGATGTGGCATGGCCCGTCGCCATCGACAGGACCAGCGCGCATAGAGCGGCACAGGCCGTCTGATAGAATCGGATCGAAGTCAGGCTCGACATCATGCTCCCCGCGCGGTCCAGGCTCGGATCATCACCACTCCCATGACGATGTCCGCTTAACCCGTAGCGAGGACCGTGCCAGTCTCAGCTGCGACTCTATCTCACTGAATTTGCATCGTATTTTTATTTTATGACGGTTCCGCCTGGCTTGCTCGCAGAGTCGAAACTGCCGCCTGCGGCAGTTTTTGCCGGGTCGTTTACGGTTGATTAACCATAACGCGCGAGGGTGCAGACAGGGCCGCCAGCTCAAGCGAAGATGTCGCGGGAATGGGAGTGGCCAGGGCGGACCGGGAATGGCCGCCGCTTTCGCTGGATCCGCCAAATGCGCATTTACGGACCAAATGGCACCACGCTCGGAACGGCTTCTTCGGGGACGAAGAAGACCGGCTCGAGCACGTTTTCGCTGCCCGACGCGGCGCCCACGGCCGATGCGCGTCCGGCGGCAGCACCCCGCGCGGCCACCAGCATTGATGCGCTGCTGGCCATGCAGAGCGTCGAGGACGCCACCGAGCGCCGCAAGAAATCGGTGCAGCGCGGCCGCGGCGCGCTCGAAGTGCTCGACGAACTCAAAATTGGCCTGCTGTCCGGCGCCATCACGCCGGCCACCGTGGCGCGATTGCGCAATGCGGCATCCGATCTGAAGGCCAGTTCGGGCGATCCTGGCCTTGATTCCGTGCTGTCCGAGATTGAGCTGCGCGTCGAGGTCGAACTCGCCAAGGCCGCGCAGGGCTGAACCACCTGACCGCCAGGCCGTCCGGTTCCGGTCGAAAAACGGGCAGGGGACAGTCCGGACTAGTTCCTCGACGTTATTGTTTGTCACACCGCGCCGCTATATAAGCGCCGCGCGGCCGGGTATTTACGGCGCCATGCAAGCATTGATGGGTTGGCCTTGGACAAGACAACGAGCTATCGCCCCTCCGATAAAGAGCCTTTCATGAACGAGCGGCAGCGCGACTATTTTCGCGCCAAGCTGCAGGCGTGGAAGGAAGAAATCCTTCGCGAATCGAAGCTCACCCTGCAGGCCCTGCAGGAGGAGAATGTGAACCATCCCGATCTGGCCGATCGCGCCTCTTCGGAAACCGACCGCGCCATCGAATTGCGGGCTCGCGATCGTCAACGCAAGCTGATCTCCAAGATCGACGCGGCGCTGATGCGGATCGAGGACAACAGCTACGGCTATTGCGAGGAGACCGGCGAGCCGATCTCGCTGAAGCGGCTCGAAGCCCGCCCGATCGCGACGCTCTCGGTGGAAGCCCAGGAGCGCCACGAAAAGCGCGAGAAAGTCTATCGCGACGAATAGGCTGCTCGCGTGATCCGGTCGTGACCTGAGCGACCGGAAACGCGACACCTCGAGCCGCTCGCGAGCCGCTCTCGCACAGGTGCGTCACCGTAAAAATTTTGTCGCGGAGCGCTTGAAACTTTTTCCGGGATTCCTCATTTTTCGGATGTCGCCAAATGGCGATCCGGGCGCCAATCGGGCCCGGCTGTGACGGGCGCCGGCGGTGTCCGGTGTCTGCTCGTTTCCATCTTGCTCTCAGGAGGATTTGGTCATGCGCACATACGACTTCTCGCCCCTGTGGCGGTCGAGCATTGGCTTCGATCGTCTTCTCGACTTCGCTGAAGCGGCCAATCGCGCCAGTGAAGACAACTATCCCCCTTACAACATCGAACGACTGGACGCGGATCGTTACCAGATCGCGCTCGCGGTCGCCGGCTTCTCGCCCGAAGAAATCTCGGTGACGGCCGCGCAGAACGTGCTCACCGTCGAAGCCAAGAAGTCCGAAGCGTCCGAGCGGAAATACCTGCATCAGGGTATTTCGGCACGATCCTTCAAGCGGCAGTTCACGCTTGCCGATCACGTCCAGGTTCGCAGCGCGTCGTCCGAACACGGTCTGCTGAAGATCGATCTGGTGCGTGAAGTGCCCGAAGCGATGAAGCCACGGCGCATCGAGATCTCCGACGGACGAACGGCAAACGTCGCGCAGATCGAGGCGAAGGCCGCCTGACTGGCGCCGGTCGCCCCGCTTCATACGCGGGGCGGCCGTCATCTCGTTCACTGACGGAGGATATTGCAGGAAGCAGACATGCGGACAGCTATCACGCATGACAACATCTTCGATTTCGAGGCGCTGTTACATCCAGGAACGGTATTCGAACATCCGCGCGATGTGCTCGACCATCCGGATCTCACACTATCCGAAAAGCGCGCGATCCTGGCGTCCTGGGCGTCGGACGCAACCGCCATCGCGTCGTGCCCGTCGATGCGATCGCCCGCCGGTCTGAAGGCGCCGGTCTGCATCGATGACATTCTGGAAGCCCTGCGCGCGCTCGATGGAGGGCCGCCCGAACCACCGGGCGGAAAGCCGCAGCGACTGCGCGAGGTTCACGCGATGGCGGCCTGACGGCCGTCCGCAGCCGGTGACGTGACGGCGCTTCGAAGCGGAACTGCCGTTTCGCCCGACGCGCCGTCTGCCCCTTCCGCGCCCTTCATTCCTGCGGCCCGATGTGTCAGCATGTCCCGGCCGCTATGTGGCCTCGGGGGGATCGTGGATGGACAAGCAGCAGGCGATCGCCGAGATCCTGCGTTACGTCAGGCTCAATCGTACGCCGCTGGCGGCGTTGCCGCCCGACGCGATCCCGCATGACGAGGCCGATGCCTATCGCGTGCAGGATGTGCTGCACGATCTCCTGTCGGCCGATTTCGGAGAGCAGGTCGGCTACAAGATCGGCTGCACTTCGACGGTGATGCAGGTCTATCTCGGAATCGATCATCCCTGCGCCGGCGGCCTTTATATGGCCGGCTTCAAATCCTCCGGCGCGTCGTTGCGCCATGCCGACTATGTTCGCGTTGGTGTGGAATGCGAGATCGCCGTGCGCCTGGCTCATGACCTCACGACATCGGGAGATGCCTTCACGGCGGAAAACGTCGCGCCGGCGATCGAGGCCTATTTCCCCGCGATCGAAATCGTCGACGATCGCTACGATGACTGGCGCAGTGTCGATCCGCGCGTGTTGATTGCCGACGATTTCTTTGCGGCGGGGTGTGTGCTCGGCAAGGCCGTGCTGGCCGCCGATGCACCGGATCTGGCATCGGTCGTCGGGCGCGCCATCGTCAATGGCAAGGAGATCGGCCGCGGCACCGGCGCCGACGTGCTCGGGCATCCCCATCATGCGCTGGCCTGGCTCGCCAACCACCTCGCAGCGCAGGGCAAGGCGCTCAAGGCCGGCGAATTCGTCATGACCGGGAGTCTGGTGAAGACCGAATGGCTGAATGCAGGTGATGAGGTTGTGATGGAGTTATCGGGCCTCGGCAGCGTCGCGGTCAATTTCCTGTAGGGTGGGCAAAGGCGCCCTTGCGCCGTGCCCACCATAAATCTCAATGATAGTTGGTGGGCACGCTGCGCTTTGCCCACCCTACAGGCATCCTGCAAACATCACCCGGAAACAACGACGGCCTCCCGTCAGGGGAGCTGACGAAAGGCCGCGTGTGGAACACCGCAGCGCGTGGGAGCACGCTGCGATGTGGGAGCTCACAAGATTACAGCAGGGCATGATCTGATCCGAAAACCGGTGTCTACTCTTTGGGATCATGCCTTAGAAGGGCAGCAGCACGTCCATCACTTGCTGGCCGTAGCGCGGCTGCTGGACGTCGGAGATCTGGCCGCGGCCGCCATAGGCGATGCGGGCCTGCGCGATCTTCGAACTGTCGATGGTGTTGTCGCTCTGGATATCCTCGGGGCGCACGATGCCGGCGACGATCAGTTCGCGGATCTCGTAATTGACGCGGATTTCCTGCTTGCCCTCGACCACCAGATT
>SDZE01000579.1 GCA_004173095.1 Bradyrhizobiaceae bacterium | reverse complement strand
ATGAAGGAATTGCCGATCAACGACATGTTCGCCAAGAATGGCAAGATCCGGGAGGACGGTCGCATGGTGCATGACATGTATCTGTTCGAGGTGAAGAAGCCGTCGGAATCGAAAGCTCGCTGGGACAATTACAAGCTGCTCGCCACCGTCCCAGGCGATCAGGCGTTCCAGCCACTATCGGAATCGCGCTGCCCGCTGGTGCAGAAGTAGCGCACGAATCGATCCACGTCATTGCGAGCGAAGCGAAGCAATCCAGATAGCCACGAAGAGAAGAACTGGATTGCTTCGTCGCTTCGCTCCTCGCAATGACGGCGTCTGAGTTGCAGACAACAACAATAAGAAGGAGGCACTTCATGAGCGACATCGTCCTGCAGGATCTCGACAACGGTCTTCTCACCATCACGATGAATCGTCCGGACCGGCGCAATGCGCTCAATCTGGACATGACCGAAGGTCTGGTCGCCGCCGCGCGTCGTGCTCAGGAAGATCACGAGGTGCGCGCCGTGCTCATCAAGGGCGCGGGCGGCACGTTCTGTGTGGGCGGTGACGTCAAGTCGATGGCGGCCGGCCGGGCGCCGCTGCCGTTCGAGGCGAAGCGCGTCAATCTGCGCAAGGGCATGGAAGTGTCGCGGATCCTGCACACGATGGCGAAGCCGGTGGTCGCGCAGCTCGATGGCGCTGCAGCGGGCGCAGGGCTCTCGATCGCGCTCTCCTGCGATCTGCGCGTCGCGTCCGCATCGGTGAAGATCACCACGGCTTTCGCCAAGGTCGGCTTTTCCGGCGATTACGGCGGGACCTACTTTCTCACCAAGATGCTCGGCAGCGCGAAGGCGCGCGAGCTCTACCTGATGTCACCAGTTCTGACGGCGCAGGAAGCGCTGGGTCTCGGCATGGTCACCAAGGTGGTCGATGACGCCGAGGTCGAGACGGCCGCGCGCGACCTCGCCATGTCGCTCGCGCGCGGGCCGAGCATCACCTATGGCTATATCAAGACCAACATCAACAATGCCGAGACGATGACGCTGGAAGCATGCTTCGACGGCGAGTCGATGCATCATACCCGCTGCAGCGATACCGATGATCACAAGGAGGCCGCCAAGGCCTTCGTCGAAAAGCGCAAACCGGTTTTCAAAGGACAATGACCATGAGCCAGATGCGGTTGCGGCAAGTCTGTCTGGTCGCTCCGCATCTGGAGCCCGTGGTCAATGACATCACGGCCATCCTCGGTCTCGATGTCTGTTATCGCGATCCGCATGTCGAGAAATATGGCCTTGAAAACGCGCTGATGCCAGTGGACGCCACACTGCTCGAAGTGGTGGCGCCGACGCAGCCCGGCACGGCAGCCGGTCGCTTTTTGGAGAAGTCCGGCGGGCGCGGTGGATATATGGTGATCCTGTCATGCGAGGACCCCGATGAACGCGGTCGCTTTGCAGCCAGCATCGGCGTCCGCACGGCCAATGTGATCGATCATCCGCCCTATCACGGCGTGCAACTGCATCCGCGCGATTGTCGGGCGGCCTTCATTGAATTCAATCACACTGCCGGCAGCGACGACGATTTCGACGTTTATCCGCCGGCCGGTCCGAACTGGCAGGAATCGATCCGCCACGACGTCACGCGTGCGTTGCTCGAAGTCGAATTGCAGAGCCCGGATCACTACGATCTGGCGCAGCACTGGAGCAATCTGATCGGCATCCCGCTGACTTCGTCGAAGACCGGCGATCCGCAGATCGCCTTTCCGAACGGCTGGCTGCGATTCGCCGCGGGGAGCGTCGAGGCGATGACCGGGCTGACTTTCCGCGTCAACGACGTGGCACAGGTGCTAGGCAAAGCGCGTGCACGCGGATGCCCTTCGGCGGGTGATGCATTTCTGCTAGGCGGGGTCACGTTTCGGGTCGTTGCCTGATCGCGATTACCGCGGCACCATCTCGTCAACGATAACAGACGGGAAACGCCATGAGCATGTCAGGTCAGCATCCGCTGGAGTCGTTTTTCAATCCGTCCAGCATTGCCATCATCGGCGCGTCGCGCGACGGGACCAAGATTCCTGGTCTTCTGCTGACTTTTCTGCGCAAGAACCAGTTTCCCGGCGCGATTTATCCCGTCAATCCGAACTATCCCGACATCAACGGGCTCAGATGCTACCCGACGCTCGACGCGATCGGGCAGCCGATCGATCTGGCGATCGTGATCATTCCCGCCCGCGTGGTGCTGGGCGCGCTGGAAGACTGCGCCAGGCTCGGCGTCAAACATGCGATCATCATCTCGTCCGGCTTCGCCGAAGAAGGCGGCGATTCGATTGCGATGCAGGACGCTATCGCGGCTTTGGCCAAGCGGACGGGAATGCGAATTTCCGGTCCGAATGCCGAGGGTTACTACAATCAGATCGCCGGTATCGCTGCGACGTTCAGTCCGACCGTGGACGTGACGCCCGATCAGCCGCGGCTGATCGCGACCAGCAAGCGGATCGGCATCGTGGCGCAATCCGGCGGCATCGGCTTTGCGATCTACAACCGCGCCAAGGCGCTCGGCATTGCGTTGAGTACGGTGATCTCGACCGGCAACGAATCCGATCTCGGCGCAGGCGAGTTCCTGGACTACATGGTGCAGGATCCCGCCACCGATGTGATCCTGCTGTTTATCGAAGGCATTCGCGATGTCGATCGATTCCTCGCTGCGGCACGCAGAGCAGCCGAGATCGGCAAGCCGGTTATCGTCACCAAAGTGGGCCGTTCCGGCGCCGGCGAGCGGGCTGCGGCATCGCATACCGCGAGCATGGCGGGCTGGACGGCGGCCTATGACGCGGTGTTTGCGCGTTATGGATTCATCGTCTCGAACGATCTCGATGAGGCAGTGACCATCGCGGCTGTGCTGACGACATCGCCGCTGCCGAAAGGCGAGCGTGTCGCGGTGGTGACCGTATCGGGCGGCGCCGGCATATGGGGAGCCGATGCGGTGTCGGCGCAGGGACTGCAGGTGCCGGAACTGTCCGATGCCGTGCAGGCGACGATCCGCAGCCTGATTCCGTCCTACGGCTCGCCGCGCAATCCCATCGATATCACCGCGCAGGCGGTTCATAGCGGCGGGCTGCAGAAGACGATCGAACTGCTCGACACGTCGGACGAGGTCGATGCGATCCTGGTGGTGATCTCGCTGTCCAGCGAGACACGGATGCCATTCAAGACGCCGGAGCTGAAACCGGTCATCGCGGCGCAAAACAAACCGATCATCTTCTGGTCCTATACATTGCCGTCGCATTTCGCGCGCACCGGGCTTGCAGAGTCCGGTGTCGTGGTTCTGTCCGGGCTCACGCATGTAAGTGTGGCGATGCGGCGGCTCGTCGATCACGCACGCTTCATGCCGGTCGAAACGATTGCGGAAGCGACCCAATCGCCAGTCGATGTGGCGAAACACCTGAGTGCTCCCACGTCGTCGGAGCACGACAGCAAGACGATGCTGCAGGTCGCAGGGGTGGCGCTGCCTGACGAAATCCTCGTCGCCGACAAAACGGCGCTCGATGCGGCGCTCAGCAAGATTGGCTTCCCGTTGGTGATGAAGATCCAGTCGCGCGATATCCCGCATAAGAGCGAGGTCGGCGGTGTCAAGGTCAACATCACGACGAAGGAAGAAGCCACGGCTGCTTACGAGGCGCTGATCACGAGCGCGACGATGCATCGGCCGCAAGCGGCACTGCAGGGCGTTCTGGTGTCGCCAATGGCCGGGAAGGGCGTCGAGATCATCGTCGGGACACTGCTCGATCAGACATTCGGGCCGATGGTGATGGTCGGTCTCGGTGGTGTCACCACCGAGCTGTTCAAGGACGTCATGTATCGCCCGGCGCCGGTGAGCGCAGAGGAGGCGGCGATGATGCTGAATGGCTTGAAGGGCGCGCCCTTGCTCAACGGATTTCGCGGCGCGGCGCAGGCGGATATGTCGGCGGCTGCCGCACTGATCGCACAGGTCTCGCAACTGGCGGTGCAATTGAAAGGCGAGATTGCGGAGATCGAGCTCAATCCGGTGCTGGTACATCCGATCGGCGCAGGCGTCACGATCGTCGATGCGCTGGTGGTGCGGAAGAATTCGGCCGAGCGTTAAAGACGATTTCGTCATGCCCGGGGCTTGTCCCGGGCATCCACGCCTTCCCTGTTTCGCGACCAAGACGTGGGTGGCCGTGACAAGCCCGGCCATGACGGAGAATGGACTTGAAACAAAAATGGCCGGGCGAACCCGGCCATTTCGTAGTGAGGTTTGCAGAACAAACCCGACGGGGACTTAGTGCCCCTTGAAATTCGGCACCCGGCGTTCGGACGTTGCCGCCACGCCTTCCTTGAAATCTTCTGTCTTGCGCAGGCGGGTCTGTTCGGCGAGCTCGTGCTCGGTTGCCTTGGCGACGCGATCGGCAAGGCCATTACGCATGGTCGCGCGGGTCGACAGCAGGCCGAGCGGCGAGTTCTCGGCGATCTCTTCCGCCAGCTTGATGGCGGCGTCTCGGACCTGGTCCTGCGGCACCAACACATTAGCAAGGCCCATCTTCAAGGCTTCCTCGCCACCGACGCGGCGCGAAGTGTAGAACATCAGCTCGGCATTGTTCTTGCCGACCAGTTCGGTCAGCGACACCGTGAGGCCGAAGCCCGGATGGAAGCCGAGCCGGGTGAAGTTGGCAGCGAAGCGGGTTTCCGGGCAGGCGACACGAAAATCTGCCGAGACCGCGAGGCCAAGACCACCTCCGATGGCCGCGCCCTGCACGGCGGCGACGATCGGCTTCTTGGCGCGGAAGATGCGCACGGCTTCCATATAGAGATGGCCGATGGAGCCGAGATTGTCGGCGGGATCGCCGCTCTTGGCAGCCGCTTCGGTTTCCTTGCGGTTCGGGTCGCTAAAGTCGGCACCGGCGCAGAACGCCTTGCCCTGCGCGCACAGCACGGTGGCACGCAACTCCGGATTGGCGTCGATTTCATCGAGCGCATTGGCGATCTGCTGAATCAGCAGGATGTCGAAGAAATTGAGCGGTGGCTTGCGGATCTCGATGATCGCAATGTGGCCGCGGGTTTCAACGGCGATGTCTTTATAAGTGGTCATGATGTCCTCAATGCAATCAGTCGGATCAGCGAAGGCCGAGGCCGCGTGCGATAATGCCGCGCAACACTTCGGTCGTGCCGCCCTGGATAGTGAGCTTTGGTGCTGTCTTGATGGCGAAGTCGAGCATCTGGTCGAGCGTGTCGTGATTGGATTCGCTGTCATCGACGAAGGCGGCAAGGTCGCGGACGCGATGTGGCAGCTGCTGCTCCCACACCGTGCCGATATCCTTGACGATCGAGGCTTCCACCACCGGCTCCTTGCCGGCCTGTAACATCCCCGCCACCGACACCGACATGCGGCGCATGGTGTGGAGTTGAGCGACCAATCGGCCGATGCCCTCGGCGCTGCGCGTATCAGGCTCGGGACCAACGGCGCGGACCAGTTCAGTCAGCGTGTAGTAAGTCTCAAGGAAACGCTCCGGGCCCGAACGTTCGTAGGCGAGTTCGGAGGTGGCCTGCTTCCAGGCGCCGTCGATTTCGCCGAGCATGTGATCGTCGGGAATGAAAGCGTCCGTAAAGACGACCTCATTAAATTCCTGCTGGCCAGTGATCTGGTCGATCGGATTCACCTTGATGCCTGACGTCTTCATATTGACCAGGAACTGGGTAAGGCCGTGGCGGCGATTCTCCTTGGTCGGCGGCGAGGTGCGGAAAATCGCGATCATGTAATCGGCGATATGCGCCGAAGTCGTCCAGATCT
>SDZE01000133.1 GCA_004173095.1 Bradyrhizobiaceae bacterium | reverse complement strand
GAATTACATACACTTCATCCATCTGATTATCATTTCTACAGACTGCCTGGTACAAATGACCATATTTCATGCACGATTTCGCGCGAACTTTATAGGATTCTCTACCGAGCTGACCCATCGAAGAAAAAGTGTACACACTTACTGCAATGCGAGAGATCAACATGACTGATCTGACCGCCATCAAAACGACCGAGGCAGCGAGTGTCCGCGCGGGCAATCGGGCGCTCTCGGTCATGGAGCGGATCCGTAGTTTCATCCTGGATGGCACCGTTCATGCGGGCGAGCGCATGAACGAGGTGCGGCTCAGCAAGAGTCTGGACGTCTCTCGGACGCCGGTTCGCGCGGCTCTGCAGGCCCTGGCGGGCGAGGGCCTGCTCGATTACGCGCCCAATCGCGGGTTCATCGTTCGCGAATTTCCGCTGGGAGTAATTGTCGATGCCTATGAAATCCGCGCATCGCTGGAAGGGCTGGCGGCGCGCTTCGCCGCCGAACGCGGCCTCAGCGACAGCGAGCGAGCCACCATCGAAAAAAGTCTGGTCGCTGGCGACGAATTGCTGTCACGCGGCGAATTCGCCGAGGGCGACCTGCTGATCTATCGCGGCATCAATGGCGATTTTCACGACACCTTGCTGGCTGCCGCGCGTAACCGCATGCTGAGTGAGATGATCCGCATCTGTCACCACGTGCCGATGTCATCGAGCCGAAACATCGTCGCCTTCGAGCACCGCGACGTGCGCCGGCGCCACGACGATCATCACCGCATCTACGAGGCGATCATGGCCAGCGAACCATGGCGCGCCGAAGCCGTGATGCGCGAACACGTCTCCTCCGTGCGCGCGTCCCTCGTTAAGTCGCTGACCCATCGGGGACAATAAGCCGACGATGCGAAAGCATGTTGCGCAACCTCGAACGACCCAAACCCATTTCATGAAAAGTATGGTGCCGCACCACCGATGATCGTGATGGCTTCACCACCATCGCGGAGATTGAGTAGCGCTGCTGCGATTGGATGATCGCGATGACACCGTTCATTCAAATTATACCAAGAAGCAAAACACATCCACTTTGCCGTATTCATTCATCTCAATTGGTAAGGTCGCATGCTACCAAACCGGTCATACTAATGCGCGCGTCCGTCTGGTTGGAGAGAGATGACCCTTCCTAGATCGTCATTAGGGCAGCCTTCTGCCGAAGACGCGCAACGGCGCTGGAACGAGGAGCGGTCGCTACGTCGCACCATGCGCATTGCGCGTATCGGCTATTGGGAATCGTCCAGCGCGACGGCGACCCATTTTTGGGTATCTCCCGATTTCGCTTCCTTGCACAATCTTCAAACCACCGACGGCTCCATCGCAATCGCCGGAATGCTGCCGCCTGACGGCGCACACATTCTCAAGGACTGCCATTCGGCGTGCTGGTTGCACGGGCGGCCTTTCGTGGTGCATACGAGACTGGTGACATCCAGTGGATGTCTGCTCGATTGCATCATCCATGGCGAACCAGAATTCGGGGCCAGCGGCAACGTCAAGCGCGTGTTCGGTATCGTCCGTGACGTGACTGCGGAAACCTCGGCACAGCGACAGCTGGCTGAGAGCGAACAGCGTCTTGCGGATTTTGTCAGCACCGCCTCGGACTGGTGCTGGGAGAGCGGCGCTGATCACCGCCTCCTCCCCTATCCGCAATCGCTCGATGGCAACGCAGCTTTTCAGTCCGTGGCTTCCGGCGGAAAAGCACGCTGGGAATTGACATATGCCCCTGAAGAGCAAGATGCCATGGACCGCCACCGCGCGGACATGGAAGCGCATCGACCTTTTCGCGATTTCATCTATACGTCGGTCGGAGACGACGGCTCGCGTATCTGCATTCGAACAAGCGGCAAACCGATCTTTTCCGATGATGGAACGTTTGTCGGCTATCGCGGAACGGCCAGCGACATCACCCAATTGAACGCCGCACAAACTCTGCTCGAACAACGTACCCGAGCCCTGGAAGATGCGCACCGGCTCGGCAAAATCGGCACCTGGAATTATCGTCTGGATACCAACCGAACCGAATGGTCCATCGAACTCTATCAACTCCTCGGTCTTGACCCGGACACATTCGAGCCGACCGAGGAGAGCACACGGCCATATTTTCTCGGCAACGATGCCGACCGGCTTCTCAAGATGCAGAAACGCATCATGCGCAGCAGCAAGACGGAGTCCACCGACGTCCGTATCATGCATGCCGACGGCTCGACGCGCGATCTGGCCGTGATCTGCAAGGCAGACATTTTGCACGGGAAGATCAGAGGCATCATCGGCACCGTTCAGGATGTCACCGAACGAAAGGAAGCCGAGCGCCGGCTTGAGCAACTGGCCTATACCGATCCTTTAACGAAATTGGCCAATCGGGCTCTGTTCAAACGTCAACTGGCCGCCACGTTGGAGAGTGCGGCTTCAACGGGACGCAGTCACGCATTGTTGCT
Organism: Bradyrhizobiaceae bacterium; assembly: GCA_004173095.1. GTDB lineage: Bacteria > Pseudomonadota > Alphaproteobacteria > Rhizobiales > Xanthobacteraceae > Tardiphaga. The sequence goes on along the minus strand of SDZE01000133.1, from coordinate 3,327 downwards.
TATCGACCTCGATCGCTTCAAGGAAGTCAACGACTCCTTCGGTCATTCCGCCGGCGATAGCTTGCTGATCCATGTCGCGGACGTCCTGCGGCAGGAATTCGCTCCCCACGCTTTTATCGCTCGGCTCGGCGGGGATGAATTCGCCGTTCTGGCCGACCACAGTTGCGTACCGCACGACACCCTGCTCGCGGTTGCCGATCGCCTGATCGATCGATTATCCGTTCCCGTCGATCTTCCCGAAGGCGAGGCCTGTATCGGCGCCACCATCGGCATTGCAGTGTTACCTGATCATGGCTCGACGACGGAATCCGCTGCGCGCAACGCCGACCTGGCACTCTACATGGCCAAGGAGGCCGGACGCGGCCACGCACAGATATTCGAACCTGCATACGCCCAAGCGGTCGATCAGAGGCTGGATCTGGGGCGACGCCTCCGTCACGCCGTCGAGATCGGAGGCCTGAATGCCCACTATCAGCCGCAAGTCGACCTGAAGACCGGCCGCGTCACCGGTTTCGAAGCATTGCTACGCTGGAGCCATCCCGATCGCGGTCCGATCTCTCCTTCGGAATTCATACCGGTTGCGGAAAGCTCCGGACTCATCGTCGACCTCGGCCATTGGGTGCTGCGCACCGCCTGCCAGCAGATGCGAAACTGGCTGGATTCCGGAATGCCGTCGCGAACGGTGTCAGTGAATGTTTCGCCCGCGCAAATCTGGAACGGAGATTTCGAGAAGGTCGTTGCGGCCGTTCTGGCAGAGACTGGTCTCCCTCCGGAACTGCTGTGCCTGGAACTGACCGAAAGCCTGTTCGTGGATCATACCAAGCAAAAGGTCAGCACCACGCTTACGGCACTGTCGGGTCTGGGAGTCAAACTGGCGCTCGACGATTTCGGCTCTGGCTATTCCTCGTTGGGATATTTGACACGCCTCCCCTTCAACAGCCTCAAGATCGACCGGACGTTTGTGGACGGCATCTCAACCGTTCCGGAAAAGAGGAAGTTGCTCGGTGGCATCATCGCTCTATCGCACGGACTGGGAATGACGGTCGTCGCTGAGGGAGCCGAACTGTCTGCAGAACTGGATCTGCTTGCCGAATTCGATTGCGATGCCGTGCAGGGATATGTGTTCTCGCGACCTGTCGCCGCAGACCAAGCTCTCTCGGTGGCCGCCCGGATCGAAGGCGCAAATCGATCGGTTCCATATCGTTGAAGCGTCATTTGCGGCGTTCCTACGCGCCAAGGACGCGACAACGCACCGGAGCCACCCGCTACATGGACCATCGCTCGGAGCATGCCTTCATCTGTCGCGGCTTTCGCATCATAGATCCGCTGGAAACGTCTCCTGCAGCGAAGGGCGCCGCGATATCGCTGCGAACCACTGCGTCAGCGCAGGACGCGACGAACGCCAGTGATATGATGCGAAGCGGAAGTCGAGATAGCCGAGTGCACAGGCGATGGTAAGGCTGCCGATGCTGATGCGGCTGCCGATTACCGCGACCGTGCGATCCATCTGGTCAAGCGCCGCGGCAATCTTGGTCATCTGGCCGTCGATCCATGGCTGCGAACGGATCTCGTCGCTGCGGCAGGTGCTTTCGTAGCGCGCCAGCAGTGCGGCATTGAGCAGGCCATCACCGAGCGCCTGTTCGGTGAGAATCTGCCAGCGCTCAGGGCCGCGTGGAAACAGCGTGCCACCTCCGAGATCATCGAGATACTCACAGATCACGCGGCTATCGAACAGCAATGTTCCGTCGGCCAGTCGTGCAGCCGGCACTTGCGCCAGCGGATTGAAGGCGGCGATCCGCGCGTCGCGCTGCAAAGGATGCGCCGCGCTGGGCAGTTTCACAATGCGCTCGGCGAGCCCGAGTTCGATGGCGCTGGCCATCACCTTGCGCACATAAGGCGACGTCGGTGCGTAAAACAGCTCGATCTTGTCCGTCATGGCGTCTGGTCCTCTGCGTCGATCGCCGCCAGCGCAGCGCGTGCGACCTCGACGTCCTGCGCGCCAGTGCCAGATCCGACACCGACGGCACCGACGCACTGCCCATCGAACACGATCGGCAATCCGCCTTCAAGATTGGTCAGCCGGCTTCCGCCCGCGATGGCCAGCTTGATCTCATCAGCCGGATTGAGCCGCGATGTCGGCTGCCGATGCGAGGCGGCGGTGATGGCCTTCGACAGCGACGTTTCCCGCGACAGCATTTTGGCGCCGTCCATGCGGACGAAAGCCAGCAGATTGCCGCCATCATCGACGATGGTGATGTTCTGCGGCACGCCAAGCGCTTCCGCCTTGGCGACAGCGCCAGCGAGCGCCTTGAGCGCGCCATCGTGAGTGAGCTTGAGAGAGGGTCTAGTCGTCGCCATGGGGCTTCTCCTGTATCGCGCGCGACATGCCGGCATTCCGGTCGTCGTCATGGCTGCATCCAGTGTTCGGCTGGTCGGCGCAGAAGGTCGGCGAGCCGCGCCATCATTGCGTCGGCGGCTGCAAGTTCGTCGAGACCGATCCATTCGTCGGCTTTATGCCCGCGTGCCATATCGCCGGGTCCGCACACCAGCGTCGGGATTCCGGCTTGCGCGTACAGACCCGCCTCGGTGCCGAAGGCGACTGTGGTGGACGGCTCGGCGTCATCGGCAAGTCGCGCCATCAGCCGAATGGCAGCGTCATTGGCGCCCATATCGAGACCCGGATAGGCTGAGATCTCTTCGGACACGATGTCGGCTTCGGGCGCATGGGCGCGGAGGCGATCGCGTTCCCGGGCAACCAATCTATCGATGCGCGCGAGTATCTCGCCGGCATCGCGGCCCGGCATGGTGCGGATCTCATATTCCAGCACCGCGCGTTCCGGCACCAGATTGACAGCGCTGCCGCCATGCAGCGAGCCGACATGGATGGTGGTGAAAGGCGGATCGAACGCCGCGTCGCCGCCGCGCGCGATCTCCGCATCGGCGAGGCCACGCAGCCCATATGCGATCGCAACGCCCGCATCGAGCGCATTGGCGGCGCGATGCGGCATCGCCGAATGGCCGGTCCGTCCGGTGACGATCACGCGGCGCGCCACCTTGCCTTTATGCGCGCGGACAACACGCATAATGGTCGGCTCGCCGACGATGGCAAGCGCCGGTGTTGCGACGGATTGCATCAGTGCGCGGACAAGATCGGGCGCGCCACGACATCCCACTTCTTCATCATATGAGAATGCAAGATGCACAGGCGCCGCAACCGCTGCTTCCTTCAGGCGCGGCACATTCGCCAGAACGACCGCGAGAAAGCCCTTCATATCCGTCGCACCACGTCCGTAGACGCGTCGACCGCTGATAACGCCACCGAATGGC
>SDZE01000544.1 GCA_004173095.1 Bradyrhizobiaceae bacterium | reverse complement strand
CACACAGCTACACTTACTTTACATCACAAAGACGCCGTTACGCGGCGACCTTCTCGGCCGATCCCTCGACCACCTGCGGTGCGCTGACGGCACTGGTGGAAATCGGGATGCTGCGCGGCTTCGCTGCTTCTGGAATCTCGCGAACGAGGTCCACATGGAGCAGGCCGTTTTCGAGCGAGGCATTTTTCACCTGCACGAAGTCGGCGAGCTGGAAGGCGCGTTCGAACGCCCGGGCGGCGATGCCGCGATAGAGCACTTCGGACGGGTTGCCGTTCTCGTTGGCAGCTTTTTCGCCCTTGATCGTCAGCGTGTTTTCTTTCGCGACGATGGAGAGCTCGTTCTGCGCAAAGCCGGACACGGCGACGCTGATCCGGTAGTCGTTCTCGCCGAGGCGCTCGATATTATAGGGCGGATAGCCCGACGCGGTTTCAGCCGTGGACTGATCCAGCAGGTTGAACAAGCGATCGAAGCCGATGGTGGAACGATAAAACGGGGTGAGATCGTAGGTACGCATCAGATAGTCCTCCATGGAGCAACTGTTGAATAAACCCGCCCGCCATCGGGCCGGGCTTTCGTCATATGCAGCCTAGAGAGGCCTGCATGAAGCTGATATGGGAGGGGGACCACGGCCTGCAAGGGGGCCCGATAAAATCTCTACAAGGCCAGCAAGCCCTTGAAAATTATTCAGTTTACCAGGTCGGTGCCGTATGACTCTCGTCTCGATCCCCGCCAATCCGGTCCCCGAGGGAGCGACCTCCGGCACGATCAGGACGGCCGACGGCATTGACCTGCGCTTCGCGCGCTGGGCGCCGTTAGCCGGCCACAAGGGCACGGTCTGCGTCTTCACCGGCCGCGGCGAATACATCGAAAAGTATTTCGAGACGGTACGCGACCTGCGCGACCGCGGTTTTGCAGTGGCGATGATCGACTGGCGCGGCCAGGGCCATTCGGCGCGCCGGCTGCGCGATGCGCGCAAAGGCTATGTGCGGAATTTTGCGGATTTCGAGATCGACGTCGAAACCTTCGTGAAGCAGGTGGTGATGCCGGATTGCCCGCCGCCCTATTATGCGCTGGCGCATTCCATGGGCGGCGCGGTGATGCTGCGCGTCGCGCATTCCGGCAAGCGGTGGTTCGATCGCATGGTGCTGTCGGCGCCGATGATCGATTTGCCCGGGCGCTCGACCTCGCTGCCGGCGCGGTTGCTGCTGCGGTTCATGCGCTGGACCGGGCAGGGCGGCAACTACATTCCCGGCGGCAATGGCGAACTGGTCGGCACCTCGTCCTTCCCGGACAACAAGCTGACATCGGACCCGGTGCGCTATGCGCGCAACGCTGCGATCCTCGAAGAGGATCCGACACTCGGCATCGGTGCACCGACCATCGCCTGGGCCGACAGCGCGATCCGTGCCATGCATGGTTTTCGCGCAGCACGGTACCCGCTCGAGATCCGCCAGCCGATCCTGATGCTGGCGGCAAGTCACGATCAGGTGGTGTCCACGCCGGCGATCGAGGAATTCGCCTATCACCTGCGCGCGGGTTCGCATCTCGTCATCGCCGGGGCGCGTCACGAGATTCTGCAGGAGCAGGATCGTTATCGTGAGCAATTCTGGGCAGCGTTCGATGCGTTCGTGCCGGGGACGCCGTTGTTCAAATGAGAGCTCCGTCATTGCGAGCGCAGCGAAGCAATCCAGAAGCCACAAGCAAAGACTGGATTGCTTCGTCGCAAGTGCTCCTCGCAATGACGCGTGAGGAGTAACCTTCATGCTCGGCATTCACGATATCTGGCTGTTCGTTCTCTCCGGCCTGCTGCTCAACATCACGCCGGGGCCGGACACCGCCTATATCATCGGCCGCAGCGTGCAGATTGGATGGCGCGGCGGCGTGGCGGCGGCGCTGGGGATCGGAGCGGGGTGTCTGGTTCACGTCGCTGCGGCGGCGATCGGATTGTCGGCACTGCTGGCCGCATCGTCGATTGCCTTCACCGCCGTCAAATGGCTCGGCGCGGCCTATCTGATTTACACGGGCATCCAGATGCTGCGCGCGCGCCCGTCCGCTGCAACGACCAGCGAGGCAGGCGAGAGGCCCGCGATCGGTTTGTCCCAAGTGTTCTGGCAGGGCGTTTTCACCAATGCACTGAACCCGAAGGTGGCGCTGTTCTTTCTGGCCTTCCTGCCGCAATTCGTCGATGCGGATGCGCCTCACAAGGCGCTGGCTTTCATCGTGCTCGGCCTGATGTTCATCGGCACCGGCACAGTGTGGTGTCTTGGGGTTGCCGTGTTTGCGGCGAGAGCGGCGCGGCGCGTGCGGCAATCGGGGCCGGCGCTGGTCTGGATCAACCGCGCGCTGGGTGGTGTCTTCATCTATCTCGGGATTCGCGTCGCCCTCTTGGACGCGCGGTAGCGCTTATTTCATCACAGCCAGCGTCGCGCTGACCGCCAGATAGATTCCGAGCAGCAGCATCGCGATCAGGAACCAGCGGCGGAATTGCTCCGGCGCCATGCGGTCGCGCACCGCCTGGCCGAGAAACATGCCGGCGAACGCCGTGATCATGGCGACGACGCCAGGCACTGCGGTCGCAGCGTTGAGCAGGCCGGCACTGGTGAGGTTGAAAGCCTGGGCCAGGGTGGCGACGGTGAAATAGAGGCCGAGCGCCTGCACCAGCTCGTTCTTCTCCATGCCGATCGACTGCATGAAGGGCATCGACGGAATCACCTGTACGCCCGTCGCAGCCGAGACCACGCCGGTGATCGCGCCGACAATGCCGCCAACCCATTTTTCGTCCCTCGGCGCGGTCTTGAACTGAAATTTCACCAGCGTCACGACCGCATAAACCACCAGCAGCACGCCGAGAATAATGGCGCCGTATTTCGCATAGGGCCCGGTCATCAGGCCGCCGCTGAGCCAGATCGCGATGGCGGTGGTGAGCAGCAGAGGCCACAGCCGACGGATGATGTCGCGCAGATAGGGGCCGGCGAGGGTCTGCCAGATATTGGTGACGATGGCGGGCACGATGACGATGGTCAGCGCCTGCACCGGAGTCATCGTCGTGGCGAGCAGGCCCATCGAGACGGTGGGGAGGCCGAGGCCGATGACGCCTTTGACGAAACCGGCCAGTGCGAACACGACGGCGATCAGGATGAGCATAGTGTCGATCATGGTGCGGCACATTGACCGATCTCCGTGATCGGCACAATCTGCAGGATACGGAGCATGCCTTCGGATGTGACGAAGGTTGGAGGTGGCCGATGCATTTCGATCTGGTGGATCTCCGGCTGTTCGTCGCGGTGGCCGAGGCGCGCAGCATCACCGGCGGCGCAGCGGCCGCGCATCTGGCGCTGGCTTCGGCGAGCGCCCGCATTCAGGGATTGGAAGCGGCGGTTGGCATCGCATTGCTGAAACGCGGCCGGCGCGGCGTCACGCTGACGGCCGCGGGAGAAAGCTTGCTGGGTCATGCCCGCGTGGTGTTGCACGATGTGGAGGCCCTGCGCAGCGAGATGGCGGCCTATGCCAGCGGAAACAAAGCCAGCATCGTGTTGCTGGCCAATACCGTGGGTCTGTCCGAGCATTTGCCGAAGGCATTGGCGGCGTTCCTGCGCGAGCATCCGCAAGTGAGCCTGGAGGCAGAGGAACGCGAGAGCGCCGACATCGCCCAGGCCATCGCCGCGGGCAGCGCCGATCTCGGCTTTGCAGCGGAGCACACGCTGCCGGAAACGCTCGACCGCTTCATCTTCAGCGAAGATCGGCTGGTGCTGGTGACCGACCAGCGCAGCGATCTGGCGTCACGCCGGGCGATCGATTTTCGCGATGTGGTGGATCGTGACTTTATCGGGCTGACCAATGCGACGGCGTTGCAAAACCACGTCGGTAAATACGCGGCGCGGTTGGGAGCGCGGCTGAAGTTTCGCGCCCAGATGCGGGATTTCGATGCCATGTGCCAGATGGTGACCGCACGGGTGGGCGTAGCCATCATACCGGAAGTCGCGGCGCGGCGCTGTGCCCGGACAATGCCCCTCGCACTGGTGCGGATCCGCGACAGCTGGGCCAACCGCAAACTGGCGATCTGCTTTCGCGATCTGACGACGATGTCGCGTCCGGCGCAGCAACTGGTTGCGCATCTGCGCGCCGCTGCGCGGGGGTGATCTCAGGGATTGAGCAGTTTCATGGCGGCCGCATGCACGCGCGCGTCGCCGGCGGCGATGATCTTGCCGCCGTTTTGGGCCGGTTGGCCATCCCAGGTGGTGACCACCCCGCCGGCGCCGGTGACGATCGGGATCAGGGCGGCGATGTCGTAAGGCTTCAGGTCGGTTTCGATGACGAGATCGAGGTGGCCGGCGGCGAGCATGCAATAAGAGTAGCAATCGCCACCATAGCGGGACAGGCGGACATGCTGCTCGACGCCCTGAAAGGTGGCGCGGTCGGTCTCGTTCATCAGCAGCGGGCTGGTGGTGAACAGCACGGCGTTGTCGAGCGAATCGCAACGGCGCACGGTCAGCCTGCGGGTGCTGCCGGCCGCGCCCTGATAGCGCGCCGAACCATTGTCGCCGGAAAACCGTTCGCCGATATAGGGCTGGTGCATCATGCCATAGACCGGCGTGCCCTTGTGCAGCAGCGCGATCAGCGTGCCCCAGGTCGGGAAGCCCGAGATGAAAGACTTGGTGCCGTCGATCGGGTCCAGCACCCACACATATTCGGCATCCTCGCGCTCGGTGCCGAATTCCTCGCCGACGATGCCGTGTTGGGGAAAGCTCTGTTTGATCAGGCGGCGCATCACCGCCTCGGCGCCGCGGTCGGCTTCGGTGACCGGATCGAAATCGCCGGCCTTCTTGTTGTCGATGCTGAGCGAGGTCCGGAAATACGGCAGGATGGTCTCACCCGACGCGGTGGCGAGGCGGCCGGTGAAAGCGGTGAAGTCGATGACCGTCACGGCATGATCCTTTACGCGGAGAGTTGTCGGCTGATGTGATCAACCTATATCGCGGCGGAGGGCGGGCTGCCTATGCAAGCGTCGCATTTGCCCACCGAGTCCTGATTTTGCGCGAACCACGCAGGATCGAATCTGCGCAGTTTACGCAACCCGACGACCGTCGGCTGATGACTTCAAGGATCGGAATTTGCCACTAAGAGTGAACACATGTTCATTCATGCGCCGCGTCAATTTGACGGGCGATTTTCGTAAGGTATTGATTTTTAACATACTTGTTGTGACAAGCATGTTCTCATCGGGGAAAAGCCTTGCGCTTTTTGCATGAGAAATCGCTCGATTCCTCTTGCACTTCACTGGTTTGGAATGCATATTGTTGCGGTGCGGTAGCGCTCTGCGCTATCGCTGCCCTCCTTGGGCGTTTCCTCCCTAGACTTGGGCCGCTTGCTTTCGCAAGTGGCCCTTTTTTCTGTCTGGATGGAATCGTGGGCGCCTGATGGTCGGCTCATATGGCCGTCCAAGCCTGGTCGCAGATGTAAGAGTCAGGCCGACAGTGCCGGCTTGGGCGCCGCGGTCAACGCGGACGCCCGGCAGATCCCCGAAGGGACCGCGTGGATCGACGGGCGATTATTTCAGCGATCCGTTGATGTCGGTGAACTTCCCGTTCAGGTTGGTGCCGAGCCCGTTGACGACGGCGATGATGGCCAGCGAAATGCCGGCTGCGATCAGACCGTATTCGATAGCCGTTGCGCCCGAGTTATCCGCCGCAAACCGCTTTAAAACGCTCTTGAGTTTGATCATTTTCCCTGCCCATTTTGCTGCGGTTCGGTACCGCCATAGGTAGGATGATGGGATGTATCTAAGGTTGTGTGAATCGCGCCGGTAAAAAAGAGGGGTATCTTGGTGTTTCACCTGCGGCGCCCTGACGCGGCTCTGGGCGAGCCGCATCTCATCGGCAATGCGCCGCGGCTATTCGGCCGCCGCCTGAAACGGGCCAAGCAGGCCCAATGGGATGTCGATCAGGGCATCCGCCAGAACCGTGAAATCCGCAGCGATCTGCTCGAAGCGGGCCGTCCGTTCGCGTTTGCGCTCGTCCATGTAGATCGATCGGTTCAGCTCGATTTGGACGGCGTGCAGGCCGCTGGCGGGATTGCCGTAATGCTCGGTGATGAAACCGCCGGCATAAGGCTTGTTGCGGCCGATCGAATAGCCCAGCCGATGATAGGTGTCTTCGACCATATCGGTGAGCAGGCCGGCACAACTGGTGCCGTAGCGGTCGCCGATCACCACGTCGGGCCGGCGCGGTTCTTCACGCGCGATCCCGATGGACGGCATGGAGTGGCAATCGATCAGGATGGCCGTGCCGAAGGTCTGATAGGCCTTGTTGACCAGGCGGCGCAGCGCACGGTGATAGGGCTTGTACAGGCTCTCGATGCGGGCGATGGCGTCATCGACATTGAGCCGCTCGCGATAGATCTCCTGACCATCGCCGACGACCCGTGGGATGGTGCCGAGACCGCCGGCGACACGCATCGACCTCGTATTGGCGAAGCTCGGCAGCCGCCCCGCGAACATCCGGGGGTCGAGTTCGTAGGGCTCGCGGTTGACGTCCACGTAGGAGCGCGGAAAATTCACCCGCATCACCGGGAAGCCGCGATCGGACAGGCTGCCGATCAGTTCGTCCATGAACGAGTCTTCGGACCGGCGCAGCGCGGCGATGTCGATTCGCGACGCCTCGAGGAATTCGGCCGGGTAAACCGTGCCGGAATGGGGCGAGTTGAATATGATCGGCGCCCGCCACCGGGACGGTTCGACGATTTCGAAAGGGGGCGACAGCTCACCGTCGGATTGGATCATCGTCGCGTTTCGTCCCTGCAGGCGGTTCTTGGACACCAGTTTGGCAGAAAGCCAGCAATTTGCGAGACGGCATTGTCGGGATCGTTGCGTGGTTGCGCAATGGGGACCGCCTCTACCGTCCCTGTTTGGCTGTGGGCACCCGCGGAGGCCTTCTGTTGCTCTGCAGAACGTTCTGGCGCACCATCATGGCACAGTTATCCACACGGTCGCCGGATAACCTTCACCTGAAATTTACCAACCCTCGGGCTTAGTAGGGTCAGGCTTTCCTCACTCGGGTTCAACGTCTCAACGCCATGCACAAGATCCTTCTCGCCGAAGACGATAACGACATGCGCCGGTTCCTGGTGAAGGCGCTGGAAAACGCCGGTTTCCAGGTGTCGCACCATGACAACGGGATGTCAGCCTATCAAAGGCTGCGCGAAGAGCCGTTTGAAATGCTCCTGACCGACATCGTGATGCCGGAAATGGACGGCATCGAGCTGGCCCGGCGCGCCAGCGAGCTCGATCCGGACATCAAAATCATGTTCATCACCGGTTTCGCCGCTGTGGCGCTGAATTCCGACTCCGAAGCACCCAAGAACGCCAAGGTGCTGTCCAAGCCGGTGCATCTGCGCGAATTGGTCAGCGAAGTGAACAAGATGCTGGCGGCCTGAGAAACGCGGTTTTTCTCACAATCGGTCATAATTGACGCTCCGGCATCCTTGCCTCGCCGGAGCCGACCCGTTATAGACCGCCTACCCGTAACGACCGGTTCTTAGGGCGCGTAGCTCAGCGGGAGAGCACTTCCTTGACATGGAAGGGGTCACAGGTTCGATCCCTGTCGCGCCCACCATCTGCTTAAGCGGATGGTTTTGCTAAGATAATCCTTTGGACCGGACCCCACTCATCGACATTCTCTGCTCGTCTCGGGTGGTTCCGCAACGAGACGCTCACGGCACCGCTACGAATGTCTCACTGTGTTGACGATCTCCAATTGCGATAATGCATTTGCTTAATCGCAAACGCGTGATATCGCTTTGTCAGTTCAAAGGGAAAACTCAAGATGGCTATCGGCACAGTTAAGTGGTTCAACAGCACCAAGGGCTTCGGCTTCATCGCGCCAGAAGAAGGCGGCGCGGACGTGTTCGTTCACATCAGCGCAGTTGAGCGCGCTGGCCTCGGTACGTTGAACGAAAATCAGAAGATCAGCTACGAGATCGTTGCCGATCGTCGCTCCGGCAAGTCTTCTGCCGACAATCTCCGCGCGATGTAAGCGGACGACGCTACAAGCATTCAAACGGCTGCACCGTTTTATGAAAGCCCGCCCTCACCGGCGGGTTTTTTCTTTTTGCTCAGGCTTCGCGGTCATTGCGCCTGGTGCTGCCAGCCAATCGGTGATCGAACCTCCGGGCCGACAATCCCAGCCCTTCGACGGATGGTCGATTTTTCTCCCATGCGCAGGAGAATAGTGGCGCTGTTCCGTTGTCAGTCGTTTTCGCAGTGCGAGTCGGCTATAGCAGGACGGTCACAAAGGGTTCGACCGGAAGACCATGGCAACCACGTCCCGACCCGTCATCGGCGTCATCGGCAACACCTACCGGATCGAGAACAGATTTTCGGTTCAGGCGGCGGGGGAAAACAATCTGCGCGCTGTCGCAGAGGTGGCCGGCGCGCTGCCCATGATGTTCGCCGGCGCGCCCGATATCACCGATATCGGGGATCTCCTCGACATCGTCGATGGCATCCTGCTGACCGGTGCCCGCGCCAATGTCCATCCGACCCGGTTCGGCATGCCGCCCTGTGTCCGCCACGAGCCGTATGACAACGGACGCGACGAGGTGGCGCTCGCCTTGGTCGAGGCCTGCGTCACGCGCGGGGTGCCGATCTTCGGCATTTGCCGCGGACTGCAGGAAATGAACGTGGCCTTCGGCGGCACCTTGCATCCGGAAATCCGTGAACTGCCCGGCCGCATCAATCATCGCATGCCGCGTCTGGAGAATGGCGAGATCCATCCCGACCCGGCGGTGGTGTTCGCCGATCGTCATGCCGTACGGCTGACCAGTAACGGCACCTTCGCCAGCCTGCTCCAGCGCGACACCATCATGGTCAATTCGCTGCACGGGCAGGGCATCGAAATTCCCGGCGAGCGGGTCGTGATCGAGGGCATTGCCGAGGACGGAACCATCGAGGCCATTCGTATTGCGGATGCGCCAGGCTTCGCTCTCGGCGTCCAGTGGCATGCCGAATATGATCCGCAGATCAATCCGATCAACCGCGCGCTGTTTCAGGCTTTCGGCGCAGCGGTCGCGGCGCAGAAACGGCGCGTCAAGACAGGTATCGCAACGCCGGCCTGACCCTTCAGGCGTCGTCGTTCTGTCCGATCCACCGTTCGTCGCAAGCGGATGCGCGAGAACAAACTGCCCGGTCAAGCGTCTCCCTTCCACGCTTGCCCGGCTTATCGTCGCGGCTGCGGGGCATTTGCGTTTGGCCCCGTTTGTGCAAGCATGACGGGCGGACATGCGGCCGTGCTCGGCGCGAGCGCTGGCGACATGAGACCGGAAATTTGAGGAGGGACTATGAAACGACTTTTGCTATTGGGGCCAGCGCTATTGGGGTCGGCGATCGCCGCGGCCTTCGTAACTCAAGCCGGTGCGCAAGAACTGACCGGCACGCTCAAAAAGATCAAGGACACGGGCGCCATCACGATCGGCTTCCGCGACTCCTCGGTCCCGTTTTCCTATCTCGATGACAACCAGAAGCCCGTCGGCTTCGCCATGGATATCTGCTACAAGATCGTCGAAGCGGTCAAAAAAGAGCTGAAGAACGACAAGATCGAAGTGAAGCTCAATCCGGTCACGTCAGCAACGCGCATTCCATTGATTGCCAACGGCACCGTGGATCTCGAATGTGGCTCCACCACGAATAACGTGGATCGCCAGAAGCAGGTCGGATTCACCAACACCCACTTCCTCACCGCCAGCCGGTTCGTCTCCAAGAAGACAGCCAAGCTCGAGAAGATCGACGATCTCAAGGGCAAGACGGTGGTCTCCACCTCCGGCACCACCAATATCAAGCAGCTCAACGAAGTGAACGCGGCGCGCAATCTCGGCATCAATATCGTGCCGGCCAAGGACCATGCCGAGGCATTCCTGATGGTCGAAACCGACCGCGCTGCGGCTTTCGTCATGGATGATATCCTGTTGGCTTCGCTCGCGGCCGGCGCCCGCGATCCCAATGCCTATGTCATCTCGAAGGATGCGTTCTCGAAGCCCGAGCCCTACGGCATCATGCTGCGCAAGGGCGACGACGCTTTCAAGAAGGTCGCCGATGCCGCCACCGCCGAGTTCTACAAGAGCCCGGAAGGCGCCAAGCTGTATGACAAGTGGTTCATGCAGAAAATCCCGCCGAAGGGCCTGAACCTCAACGTGCCGATGGGCCCGGAGCAGACCAAGGCTTTTGCGAAGCCGTCGGATTCGCCCGACCCCGACGCGTATCTCTAGGCAGCCGGAGTTCGTCATGCGCGGGCGGGTCCCGCGCATGACGTCTCTACGGAACGGCAATAGCCGGACAAGACCGGGATGTGGTGCGATGGCCCGGCCATTGCATAGGTCACGGATGAGGAATGCCGCAAGGCAGCGCGTGGGGGTGACGTGTGAACTATAATTGGAACTGGGGGATCTTCTGGGATCAGACCCCGGACGCCGCCGGCACTTACTTTGCGTCATTGATGAGTGGGCTGCAGGTGACGGTGCTGCTTGCGCTGGTCGCCTGGGTGATCGCTTTCGTGCTCGGCTCCGTGATCGGGATCATGCGCACACTGCCGTCGCGCTGGCCGGTGGCGATCGGCAATGCCTATATCGAGCTGTTTCGAAACATCCCGCTGCTGGTGCAGCTGTTCATCTGGTTCTTCGTGGTACCGGAATTGCTGCCGGGTGAGTTGGGCATCTGGGTCAAGCAACTGCGTAATGGCCCCTTCATCGCCGCCATGCTGGGCATTGGCTTCTACATGTCGTCACGCGTTGCCGGGCAAGTCACCGCCGGCATCAATGCGCTGCCGAAGGGGCAGCGGATGGCCGGCACCGCCATCGGCCTCACCACCTGGCAGACCTATCGCTACATCCTGCTGCCGCTGGCCTATCGCATCATCTTCCCGCCGCTGACGTCGGAATTCCTGAACACAATCAAGAATACGGCGCCGGCACTGACCATTGGCGTGCTCGAACTAACCGCGCAAGCGAGGTCGATGCAGGAATTCTCGTTTCAGGTGTTCGAGGCGTTCACGGCCGCGGCGGGCATGTATCTGCTGCTGAGCGCTGTCGTTACGATCGGCATGCGGCTGATCGAGAAACGGCTGGTCATCCCCGGCTTCAGCATGGGGAAATAAGCGATGTTCAGCACATTCGATTTCGACGTCATCTGGCGCAGTCTTCCCTACCTGTTCTACCAGGGCATGGTGTTCACGCTGACGCTGACGGCCATCGCCACCGTGTTCGGTCTCATCCTCGGCACCTTGATCGCAATGATGCGGCTGTCGTCGAATGCGGTGCTGTCCGGCATTGCCGCCAGCTACGTCAATCTGATGCGATCACTGCCATTGGTGCTGGTCATCTTCCTGTTCTATTTTCTCAGCCCCTATATCGGGCAGTGGATCATCGGCGCCGACCGGCCGGTGCAGGTCGGCGCCTATACCTCGACGATCATCACCTTCACGCTGTTCGAGGCCGCCTATTTCGCCGAGATCATGCGCGCGGGCATCCAGTCGGTACCGCGCGGGCAGGTCTCTGCGGGCTATGCGATCGGCTTCAATTATCGTGAAGTGATGCGCTACGTCGTGCTGCCGCAGGCGTTCCGCAACATGTTGCCGGTGATCTTTACCCAGACCATCGTGTTGTTCCAGGACACCTCGCTGGTTTACGTGTTGTCGATTACGGATTTTCTCGGCGCAGCCTCCAAGGTGGCGCAACGTGACGGTCGCCTCACCGAAATGTATCTGTTCGCAGCCGTGGTTTATTTCGCGATCAGCTTCACCGCATCGTTCTTCGTGAAGCGCTTGCAGAAGCGCATCAGCATCATCCGCTAGCCCCACGGTTGTCCCCATGCCCATGATCACCCTCGACAAAGTCAGCAAGTGGTACAATCCGCAGTTTCAGGTGCTGAAGGACTGTACGACCCATGTGGAGAAGGGTGAGGTCGTCGTGGTCTGCGGCCCGTCCGGCTCGGGAAAATCGACGCTCATCAAGACGGTGAACGCGCTGGAGCCGGTGCAGGAGGGCACCATCACCGTCGATGGGCTCGACGTCACCAAGATGAAGAAGGACCTGCCGAAACTGAGGTCGCGTGTCGGCATGGTGTTTCAGCACTTCGAATTGTTTCCGCATCTCAAGATCGTCGAAAATCTCTGCCTCGGCCAGACCATCGTGCTCGGTCGCAAGGAAGAGGCTGCGCGCAAGAAGGCCATGGCGATGCTGGAGCGCGTCGGCCTCACGGCGCATGCGGACAAGTATCCCGGTCAATTGTCGGGCGGACAGCAGCAGCGCGTCGCGATTGCGCGTGCGCTGGTGATGGATCCGATCTGCATGCTGTTCGACGAACCGACGTCGGCGCTCGATCCGGAGATGATCAACGAGGTGCTCGATGTCATGGTCGAACTCGCCAGGGAAGGCATGACCATGATGGTGGTGACCCATGAAATGGGTTTCGCGAAGAAGGTCGCGAACCGTGTCATCTTCATGGATGCCGGCGAGATCGTCGAAGATGCGCAGAAGGACGACTTCTTCGGTCATCCGCGCAGCGACCGCGCGCAGCAATTCCTGTCGAAGATCCTGTCGCATTGAGACTGTTTGATAGTCATTCCGCTGCATGAACTTTGTGCAGCAGAACGCGTGCATTGCAGCGTGGCAATTAACGATTGTGTCAGAAATCCAGTGGTACTCATCAACCTGCGAGAACGGTCCCGCGCGGTTCGCGGCTGATACCTGAACCTCCCAAGGTCATGTCCTCGCGGCAGCAGATCTCCCAATGCTGCCTAATCTCTCTGTCCTAGCGTCTCGGGCGATGCCGCCTTCAGCCGTGCAGACCTCGTCTGCGCGTGGATCGGCACGTGCCGATCATGGAAGTCAGTGTCATGATCAAGATCAATCGCCTCGGCAACAAACTCGGTTTGGCCGGGTTGGTTGGCATCCTGTTGTCCGTCGGCGTGCTCGGCAATCAGATGCATACGGAAGCCGAGATCTCCGACGCCAACCATCGCGCCGACGTCCAGCAACAGATCGCCGACGGTGCCCGCGAGGCCGATGCGCTGATGCGCAGCATGCAGACCGCCAGCCAGAGCCTGCGCATCGCGATCACCACGCCCGACATGGACAAGAGCATCGCCGAGATCAAAGCGGCGAAGAGCGCGCAGGATAAGATCCTGGACAGCAACATCGCCGCGGCCCTGCGACAGGAAAATCGCGATAATTTCGCCAAGATCAAGACACTGACCGCCTCTTACGTGTCCGCAGCCGACGAGATCGCCGCCTTGCAGAAGAAGCTGCTCGATCTCTATCGCACCCGCAATGTCGCCGCGCTGGATTGGAGCCGGCATCTCGAACAGATGCGGTTGACCACGGCGGTGAGCCAGGCGAGCAGCTGGGCCGACGTCGATCGTCATCTCACCATCGCTGACAACGCCGTCAACGCCGTGCAGGCCGCGGCCTGGCGCTATGCTTCGCTGAACGAGATCGTTCAGAAAGGCATGATCGTCACCAAGGCGAAGGCGCTGAACGATGCCCTCGCCAAAGCAAGCGTGATCGAGGATAGCGAGCTCGTGCAGAACGGGCTGACGCTGCTCAGCGCCGACATGAGGAAATTCATGGCGGCCACCGATGAAGCCATCCTGGTCAACGATCAGAAGACCGACATCGTTCGCAAGAAGCTGACGCCGGTGGCGGTATCGGCCGGCGAACTGGCATCGACATCCGTCACGAATGCGAAGGCGGCCGTCACGGAGGCCCGCGATCAGGCGGCCGCGACGATGGTACGCTCCGGCCTGATCAATATGGCGTTGGGCGTTGCCGTCGTCGCCGTGCTGATCGGATCGATGGTGTTCAGCTTCTTCGGCGTAGCCCGGCCGATGACTCGGCTAAACACTGCCATGGGCCGCATGGCCGCGGGCGAGCTGGACGTCGTGATGCCCGGCGCCCGGCGCGGGGACGAGATCGGCGACATCGCCAAGACGGTCTCGGTGATCCGCGACAATGCCGAGCGCAAGGCGCGCGACGAAGCCGGCGCGCGGATCGATCAGGACAACCAGGCGGCAGCCGCCCGTCGACGCGAAATGGCGGACATTGCGGACAGCTTCGAGCGCGCCGTCGGCAACATCGTCGATAATGTCTCCTCGGCGTCGGCGCAGCTGGAGCAGTCTGCGGGCGGCCTGACGGCGACGGCCGAGCAAGCCACGCAGCTCACCGTTGCCGTTGCAACCGCCTCCGACGAGGCATCCGGCAATGTTCAGGCCGTGGCCTCCTCGACCGAGGAAATGTCGTCCTCGATCAACGAGATCGGTCGCCAGGTGCAGGAATCGGCGGGGATCGCCCATTCCGCCGTGCATCAGGCGCGCAAGACCAATGAGCGCGTCGCAGATCTGGCCAAGGCGGCGGCGCGGATCGGCGACGTGGTGGAATTGATCAATACGATCGCCGGCCAGACCAATCTTCTGGCGCTCAATGCCACCATCGAAGCCGCCCGTGCCGGCGATGCAGGCCGCGGCTTTGCCATCGTCGCGTCGGAGGTCAAGGCGCTCGCTTTGCAGACCGCAAGCGCAACCAGCGAAATCTCGCAGCAGATCTCGGGCATCCAGTCGGCGACCCGCGAGTCGGTGGACGCGATCGCGGAGATCGGCAGCACGATCGGACGGATGTCGGAGATCGCTTCCACCATTGCGTCCGCCGTCGAACAGCAGGGCGCAGCGACGCAGGAGATCGCGCGCAATGTCCAGCAGGCCGCCCAGGGCACCGTGCAGGTGAGCGCCAATATTGCGGACGTCCAGCGCGGCGCAACGGCGACCGGGTCGGCGTCATCCCAGGTTCTGTCAGCGGCTCAATCGTTGTCGAGCGAGAGCGGGCGGCTGAAGCTGGAAGTCAGCAAGTTCCTCGAGTCCGTCCGCGCGGCCTAACATTTCGTCGACCCAGCAAGGAATGCCTGACATGTTTCCGTTCAATCTTCGCATCCGTGGTCGCCTCTTCAGCGGCTTCGGCGCCTTGGTCCTGTTCGGGCTGGCGAGCTCCGGCTTCGCGATCTGGCAGATGAACGATATCGCGACTCAGGTCGGGTCGATGGCTCAGCTTTCGGGTAACACCATTCGCGCAGCCGAGGTGACCGCCGAGCTGCATGCCGTGCGCGGCGCGATCCAGCGCTACTCCTTCGATCAGGACGAGGCGTCCATTGCCGATGCAGACAAGCGCCTGGCCAGCCTGGCGGCAAGCGTCGATACGGTGATGAAGGCGAGCAAATCGGAACAGCGACGCGCGGCCTATCAGACGATCGCCAAGGAAGTGGCGGAGGTCACGAGGCAACGGCAGGCGTTGGGCGATGCCGTAAGGCAGGTGATCGCGGGGCGTGACGTGCTGCTCGAGGCCGGCGACAAGCTGTCATCCAGCCTCCGCAAGCTGACGATCAGCACCCGCAACACCATCTATGGCCAGGGATCCACCAAGCTCGAAGCCGATACGCTGATGGTGCAGATCGCCAATTGGCGCTTCTTCAGCAGCCGCGACGAGAAGCACGTCGAAGCTTTCAAGGATCACGTCCGCGTCGCCGAGCAGCAGATCGGCGAGATGGAAAAGATGCAGATGCCGCCGACGCTGAGCGCGCTGTTCGGCACCATTCGCACGAATCTGAAAAGCTACGCATCGCTGTTCGACAAGGCGAGTGCCAGCATGCAGGCCTCGGACGCGATCTTTACCAAGTCGATCAGCCCGCTCATCGTCGCAGCCATTGCGCAAGTCGAAGGCGTCAAGGACGGGATCCAGCAACTGCAGGCGCAGACCGTCGCTGCCACCAACGACCAGATTTCCAACACCACGACGCTGCAAACCGTCGTCGCAGCGGCCTCTACCGTGATCGGTGTGCTGATTGCCTTTCTGATCGCGCGCGGCATCATCGGTCCGCTGTCGGGCCTCACCGCCGGCATGAAGCGTCTCGCCGATGGCGATTTCAGCGTGGTACTGCCGGGCCTTGGCCGCAAGGACGAAGTCGGCGACATGGCCCGCGCCGTCGAGGGTTTCAAAGTCAGGGCCGAGGAGAAAGCCCGCATCGAGGCGGAACAGAAGCTGACCCAGGATCAACAGGCCGCGCTGCAGCGTCGTCGCGACATGGTCCGTCTCGCCGATGATTTCGAAGCCGCCGTCGGCCAGATCGTCGAAGCCGTATCATCGGCATCGAGCGAGTTGGAGGGCTCGGCCGGCACGCTCACATCCACGGCGGAACGTTCGCAGCAACTCACCACCATGGTCGCCGCCGCCTCGGAGGAAGCCTCGACCAATGTGCAGTCGGTGGCCTCGTCGACGGAGGAGATGTCCTCTTCGATCAACGAGATCAGCCGCCAGGTCCAGGAATCCGCAAGGATAGCCACCGCGGCTGTCAATCAAGCCCAGGTGACCAATGACCGCGTCGGCGAGTTGTCACGCGCGGCAGGCCGGATCGGCGCCGTGGTCGAACTGATCAATACAATTGCAGGGCAGACAAACCTGCTGGCGCTCAATGCAACGATCGAGGCCGCTCGTGCAGGTGATGCCGGGCGCGGTTTCGCTGTCGTGGCAGCCGAAGTGAAGGCGCTGGCGGAGCAGACTGCGAAAGCGACCGGCGAGATCAGCACGCAGATCGCCAGCATCCAGACAGCGACGGACGATTCGGTGACGGCGATTCAGCAAATCGGCCACACCATCGGCCAGATGTCGGAGATCGCCTCCACGATCGCTTCGGCCGTCGAGCAACAGGGCGCGGCCACGCAGGAAATCGCCCGCAACGTTCAGCAGGCGGCGCACGGCACCCGGGAGGTTTCGTCGAACATCGTCGATGTTCAACGTGGTGCAAGCGAAACCGGAACGGCATCGTCCCAGGTGCTGTCAGCAGCGCAATCGCTGTCGTCAGAAAGCAGCCGGCTCAAGCAGCAAGTCGGCAGATTCCTGGATACGGTTCGCGCCGCCTGATTATGACTCTGTATGAAGGGCCAGCGCTGATGCACTGGCCCTGTTCGCTTCTGTCGCCAGTGTAAGCTGGATCTGTGCAAGCGTTGCGGCGTAGCACCGCACCGCTTTCTTAACTTTCTGGCGTCAAAATACCGCTCGCGGAAAGTGAAATTCTGGCTCCAAGCGCGTGACGCCAGCTTTTGCCCATGCAGTCCTCTGCCTGAAAAGAAAATTCAATCTGAGTGTTGTGTCCAGCCAACGGTCGAAAACCGAGGGATCAAATCGCTATGTTCGCCAGCCGCTCCATCCGTGCAAAAATCACGATCGTCATTTCATTCCTGCTGCTGGCCATGACGACCATGGGTCTGTTGGCCGTCTGGAAGATGCAGATGATCAATGCCAACGCGTCCGAAATTCAGAAGAACTGGCTGCCGAGCGTGCGGGCTCTGGGCGCCCTGCGCGCGACCACCATCGATTATCGCAATCTGGTGCGCGCGCATATTCTGTCGGTCAATGCCGAACAGATGGGGAAGACCGAAGCCGGCATCGACAAGATCGTCAAGCGCGCTGCCGAAGAAGCGCGAGACTATGAGAAAATGATTTCGGGGGCCGAGGAGCGGCAGATCTTCAACGACTGGTCGAAGGAATGGAGCAACTATCTGCTGCGCAGCCAGGACGTGTTCGCTCTAACCCGCAAGAACATCGGCAAGAGCCATGTCGAAGCCAACGAGCTCAATCTCAATACCGTCAATCCGCTCGGTGCGAAGGCTGATTTCGCGCTGCGCAAGGCGATCGAGATCAACGACAAAGGCGCTGAAACCGCCGGTAAAAACGCATCGGACAGCTACGCGTCTGCCCTCACCATGATGGCGATTTGTCTCGGCCTGACCGCGCTGGTGGGCATCGGCGTCGGCATCTATCTGGTGAAGGATGTGTCGTCGGGCATCGCTTCGATCGTGACGCCGATGCAGGCCATCGGCGCCGGTGATCTGACCGCCCATGTGCCGCATCAAGGCGAGAAGACAGAGATCGGCGTGATGGCGGATACGCTTCAAGTGTTCAAGCAGGCCCTGATTGACAAGAGGGCATCGGACGTTGCGGCGGCTGCGGATGCCGAAGCCAAGATCGAACGCGGGCGCCGCATCGATGGCATCACGCGCGATTTCGAGGCCGCGATCGGTGAGATCGTGGAAACCGTGTCGTCGGCTTCCACCGAGCTGGAAGCATCGGCGACCACGCTGACCGCCACCGCCGAGCGATCGCAACAGCTCACCACGAACGTTGCAGCTGCATCCGAGGAAGCCTCCACCAATGTGCAGTCGGTGGCGTCGGCGACGGAGGAAATGGCTTCGTCGGTCAATGAAATCAGCCGCCAGGTGCAGGATTCGGCCAACATCGCCAATCAGGCGGTGGAGCAGGCGCGCAAGACGAATGATCGCGTCAGCGAGCTCGCGAGCGCTGCGTCTCGCATCGGCGATGTCGTCGAATTGATCAACAACATCGCGGGCCAGACCAATCTGCTGGCGCTCAATGCGACCATTGAGGCAGCGCGGGCCGGCGAGGCGGGTCGCGGCTTCGCGGTCGTGGCCTCCGAAGTCAAGGCGCTGGCCGAGCAGACCGCGAAGGCCACCGGAGAAATCTCGACCCAGATTTCCGGCATCCAGGCAGCCACCCAGGAATCCGTCGGCGCCATCAAGGAGATCGGCGACACCATCGGCCGGATGTCCGAGATCGCCTCCACCATCGCTTCGGCGGTGGAAGAACAAGGTGCGGCGACGCAGGAAATCTCGCGCAATGTGCAGCAGGCGGCGCAGGGGACGATGATGGTGTCTGCAAACATCGCCGACGTTCAGCGCGGAGCAGGCGAAACCGGTTCGGCATCGACACAGGTATTGTCCGCTGCGCAATCGCTATCGTCGGACTCGACGCGGCTCAAGGATGAAGTCGGTAGATTCCTGACCGCGGTCCGGGTCGCCTAGGCCGGTTGCCTCTCCCCGCGCGCGGGGAGAGGCTTTCACCTCACGCTCGATGTCACCAGCCCGGCGATGTCCATGTAGGTCCGCACCAGCGGCGCCACCACGCGATGCGCGGCAGTCTTCGACACGATCCGGTCATGCAGGATCAGATGATCGATGCCGGTATTGATGAAACATGCCATCGCATCACGCGGCGTTTCCACGATCGGCTCGCCCTTCACGTTGAACGATGTGTTGAGCAGCACCGGCACGCCGGTCAGCGCTTCGAATTCCTTCAGCAGGCGATACAAGACCGGATTGGTATCCTCGGTCACCGTCTGTACGCGCGCAGTGCCATCCACATGCACGATGGCCGGGATACGATCACGCCATTCCGGCCGCACCGGCTTGGCGATCAGCATGAAGGGTGAATCCTCAGTGCCCTCGAAGATGTCCTCGCAGCGCTCCGCCAGGACGAGCGGCGCGAACGGCCTGAACGGCTGGCGGTGCTTCACGCGCGAATTCAGGATGTCCTTCATCTCGGCGTGGCGGGGATCGGCGATGATGCTGCGATTGCCGAGCGCCCGCGGGCCATATTCCGAGCGGCCCTGAAACCAGCCGATCACTTTCTGATCGACCAGCAGCTTTGCCGTGTCGCGGCAGATATTGTCACTGCGGACCGTGCTGGTCTGCGCCTTCACCAGCGTGCGTTGGGTCGCTGCCTCCACTTCGCGGTCGTCGTAATTGCGGCCGGTATAGGAGTGCTTCATCACATAGCTACGTGGCTGCTTCTGCACGGCGAGCAGGCCGTAATAAGCGCAGCCGATCGCAATGCCATTGTCGCCGGCGGCGGGCTGGATCCAGACATTCTCGAAACCAGCCTCGCGCGCGATGCGGCCATTGGCGACGCAATTCAAGGCAACGCCGCCGGCAATGCAGAGGTTCTTGGCGCCGGTGGTTTCGCGCAGCCAGCGTGCGCGGGCAAGCAACACCTTCTCGGTGTCGTCCTGCACGCGCCAGGCGAGATCCTCCCAGTGCTTCATGGAAGGGCTGGCCTCCCACTTGCCTTCGCTGTCGGCGACATAAGGCTGATTGAACTCCGCCGACCAGCGCGGCACGCTCAGTCTGTTGTCGTCGATCGACATCAGCGAGGGGAACTGCTCGCGGCGGCCATAGGGCGCCAGGCCCATCAACTCACCGCATTTGTTCCAGTCACCGAAGACGTAGGTTGAGGCTCGGCTGTACAGCGCGCCGAGGCCGGGCATGTTGGTGAACTCGTCGCTGAGAAAGCCGCGGTCCGGCTCCATCCAGACCTTCTTGATGCAGTCGAGCTGGCTACCCCGGAATGTGTAATAGCTCTCGGACTCGCGAGCGAGCGGCGAACCGTTGTCGTCCGGCGGATAGGTCTCCATGACGTCGGAGCGATAGCTGCCGACACCATCGACGATCATGATCGCGCCCTCTTCGAACGGCGATACAGCAAAAGCGCTGTAGGCGTGCGAGAGGTGGTGCGAGATCGCGACGACCTTGCCGTTGCGCGCCCGAAACAGCGGGTGGCGCTTGGCGTCCTGCCGCTCATATTCGGGCAGAAAGCCGGGCATATCCTGATAGATCAGCCGGTCTTCCATCTCGGGGACCGGCAGGATGTAGCAATTGCTCACCACCAGTTCGACGTCGCTGAGGCCGATCCCTTCGGCCTGCAGACAGTATTCGATCACCTCTTGATAGAAACCCGTGGCGTGCTTTTCGCGGGTAATCCGCTCCTTCTCGATCGCATAGGCGATTTCGCCATCGCGCAGCAGACAGGCGCTGACGTCATGATCGTAAGTGTTCAGACCGAGAATGTAGCGGGACTTCGCCATTGCGGCTCACTCTTGTGTTCGGGGCATTGCGGGCGGCGAAAATCTCGCAGCTGCGAACCGCGCCTGGGAGGTAATGCGAGGCACTATGAAGAGAAGATGAACGGGGACAAGCGCAAACTGCTGATCGTCATGCAGGGGTGCGTTTGGGTGTTTGCAAGTACGTGTTTGTTCGCAGCGATCGCGTCCTTGTCAACTTGACCGGTCTTCCCGCTTGATCCTATTCTTGTCGCGTTGCTGCAGGCACGCCATGCCGAGGCCATATTGATCGTATGTTTTCGTTGCCTGAGACCTCAGTAGGCGTGAACCGGTATTGCTCGTCGCGTTACTCTATTGAACAATATGACATCGGAGGCATTCTAAGGCGGTGCTTCTGCAAAATGGAGATCCCAAGAATGGCTCAATCGACAACGAAACGCCGTAACTTACTGACCCGCTGCCTCGCGGCTGCGGCGCTTGTCTCTGTCTATTGCGTTGGGCTGATCGGTGCCTCCACCATCATGCTGACCGCTGGCAGCACTGCTGCGCAAGCGCAGCGAGGTCGCGGTGGTGGTGGCCGTGGCGGCGGTCGCGGTTTCGGCCGTGGTGGCGGTTTCCGAGGCGGCGGTTTCGGCCGTGGCGGCGGGTTTGCTCGCGGCCGTGGTTACGGCTTCTACGGTGGTCCGCGCTTTGTGGCACCGGGCTGTTATTTCAGCCGTCGTTGGGGCCGGGTGGTCTGCCCGTATTGATCGGCAGCCATCGCTCTGGCGGATGGTAACGAATTGAAAGGCGCCTCGGGAAACCGGGGCGCCTTTACTTTTAAGTGCGCTGCATCCTCGAAGTGCGAGCGCCGGTATGTCGAGGAGGATGCGCTGTTGTGCGCGGGGGCAGTCTTGCGTTTCGCGCGCATTGCACCAATCTCGGATGGCAAGTCGGCGTCGCCCGGCCATTCGCTCCCTCCCGCTTCGGAAGCCCCATGAGCAAGCTGTTCTCTCCCGCCAAGCTGCGCGATCTCGCGTTGTCCAACCGCATCATCATCGCGCCGATGTGCCAATATTCGGCGGAAGAAGGATGCGCCACCGATTGGCACATGATCCATCTCGGCAATCTGGCACTGTCCGGGGCAGCGATGTTGTGCATCGAGGCTACCGCGGTCGAGCCGATCGGGCGCATCACGCCGGGCGATCTCGGGCTCTATGACGATGCCACAGAGGCCGCGCTGAAGCCCGTGCTGGCAGCGATTCGCAAACATTCGAAAATTGCAGTGGCCATGCAGATCTCGCATGCCGGCCGCAAGGGGGCGAGCAACCCACCATGGGAGGGCGGCCAACAGGTGCCGCTCGACAAAGGCGGCTGGACCGCTGAAGCGCCATCGGCGATCGCCACCAAGCCGGGTGAGCTGGTGCCGAAGGCCATCGATGCCGCCGGCCTGGCACGCATCCGCGATGCTTTCGTGGCGACCGCAAAACGTGCCGAGCGTCTCGGTATCGATGCGATCGAAATTCACGCGGCTCATGGCTATTTGCTGCATGAGTTTCTGTCGCCCATCTCCAACCAGCGGACGGACGAATACGGCGGCGCGCTGGAAAACCGCATGCGGTTTCCGCTCGAAGTGTTCGATGCGGTGCGGGCCGCGTTCCCGATGCACAAGCCGGTGGGCGTGCGCGTCTCTGCATCCGACTGGATCGAGGGCGGCTGGGATGTCGAGCAGACCATCGCCTTCGCGCAAGAACTGAAGAAGCGTGGCGTCGACTGGATGGACGTGTCCTCGGGTGGCGTCTCTCCGCAGCAGAAGATCGCAATCGGGCCGGGCTATCAGGTGCCGTTCGCCGAGGCCGTGAAGCAGGCGACGGGATTGGCGACCATGGCCGTGGGGCTGATTACGGAGACGCAGCAGGCGGAAGATATCCTTGCGGCGGGCAAGGCTGACTTTATCGCCATTGCACGCGGCATTCTCTATGACCCGCGCTGGCCGTGGCATGCAGCGGCACAGCTTGGTGCTCAGGTCCAGGCGCCGCCGCAATATTGGCGCTCGCAGCCGTCGACGCAGAAAGCGCTGTTCGGCGACACGACCTTCGGCGCACGTTGATCTGAAATGAAAGCGGAGCGATCTCCAGTTACGGGGATCGCTCGCATTAACGCGGCGAATCATCCGCCGTCGAAAAGTTCCGCCTGCTGCGTGAATGGCAGCTCTGCGGCGCCATTGTGTTTACACGCAATGGCCGCGCACCTAACACCGCCCGCAAATTCCGCGCTGTAAAATCAGGCATCGGCGCTGCCAGTTTGCGAGAGGAGCCCCGCCATGGGCCGCCATCTTTTATGGCTTCTGCTGATCCCCTTTGTCGGCCTGTTATGGGTCCCGTTCTACAATTTCCACGATCCGGTGCTGTTCGGCTTTCCGTTCTTCTACTGGTACCAGCTCGCCTGGGTGCCGCTGACCGCATTCCTGACCTGGCTTGCCTACCGGACCTATCCCAATGAAGACTGAGCTCGACATCCCGGCGATTGCCGTCTTTCTGTTTTTCTTCGCCCTCGT
>SDZE01000505.1 GCA_004173095.1 Bradyrhizobiaceae bacterium | reverse complement strand
TTCGGCAAACGCCCGGGCGACGGCGGCCTCATCGGAGACATCCGCCGGCAGCGCCAGCGTGTTGTCGGGATCGTTGAGCACCTTGACGCTGTCCGCGAGCAACTCGGCCTCGATATCCAGCAGCGCCACCCGGTAGCCTTCGCCGAGAAACCGCTTGGCGACCGCAAGCCCGATGCCGCGCGCTGCACCGGTGACGAGCACCACTTTGCCGGTCTGTTTGCTATCCGTCTTGGTCATGTCCTGCCCATCAGCTTCATCGTTGCAGGCTGTTTAGGAAATGACGACGGCCGGGACAAGCCCGGCCGTCGCATCACCCCTTGCTCGAAAGCCGGTCCTCAGAACCGATACGTCGCCGTTCCCAGCACGGTGCGCCCCAGCCCGTAATAGCAGTCGCCGCGGGCATAGCATGCCGCCACATAGCGCTCGTCACTGATATTGTTGGCGTTGATCTGGAGCCGGAACGGGCCCGGATCCCAGGCAATCATCATGTCGAACAGCGTGTAGTCGGGGATCGTGTAGACGTTGGTCTCTTCATAGGACTTGCCGATATAGCGCACGCCGGCGCCGACCGTGACATCGCGCAGGCCGAGGGCGCTCAGGCGATACTTGCCCCACAGCGACGCCTGGTTTGACGGAACGCCTTCGACGCTGTTGCCGACATGTCTCCGCTCTGCACCTTGGCGTTGATGTAGGAGTAGCTACCGATCAGGTCGAGATCGGGCGTCACCTTGCCGATCACTTCCAGCTCGGCGCCGCGAATGCGGACCTCGCCGATCTGGCTCGATGCGAATGGATTGGTTGGATCGTTCGATGCCGCAAGCCGGTTCTTCTCCAGCGTATCGTAGAGCGCGGCGTTGATCGCGAGGCCCGCTGTCGGGTTGTATTTGAAACCGATCTCGTAGGTCTCGCCGCGCTGATCCTTGCACGGCCCCCCAAGACATGTGCTGCCGCCATAGGTCGAGCCGAAAGAAACCGGATTGAACGATTGCGCCCAGAGCACATAGGGATTGAAGCCGAAGTCGGTTTCATACATCAGGCTGGCGCGGCCGGTGGTCGCCGACCTGTCGCTGTTTTCGGCAATGGTCCGGCGCGTACTGGCGTAGTCCTGCCGGACGCCGATCGTGGCAAGCCAGGGGCCGAGACGCATCTGGTCCTGCGCATAGAGGCCGGTCTGGGTCTGCCGCGTGTCCGGCGTTGCGGTCAATGTGGGCAGCGGGACGCTGGTATAGACCGGCGAATACAGATCGAACGGTGCGGCGCTGAAACCTGTGCCCGTCGATGCGCGCGTTTGGACGTCGCGATAATCGAGACCGAACAGCAGCTTGTGTTGGAGCGCGCCGGTGAGCGCCTTGATCTGGATATTGTTGTCGGTGGTGAAGTTGTCTCGCGCGGTTTCCTGGTTGGCGCTATAGCGGTTCACCGTGCGCCGCGATGCATCGAGAAACGGATTGGCCGAAAACGCATTCGCATAGACGCTGCGATAGATGCCGTCCACATGGGCGTAGCGCAGGTTCTGGGTGAACTTCACCGCGTTGTTGAAATCATGCTCGAACAGACTGCTGACGGCGCCGGTTTCGGTCTGATAGATATCCGTATTGGGATCGCCGACGAAGCGATTGCGAGGGATGGTGCCATTGATGCCGGGCGTCAGGGTGCCCTCGCGCGGCAGGAAGCCGTTGGTCGTGCCGGTCTTGTCCTTCTGATAGGTGCCGAGCACGGTCCAGCTGGTCTGCGTGGTCGGGCGCCAGGTCAGCGACGGCGACAGCACGATGCGATTGTCCGGCACGAAATCGACCTGGGTGCCGCTGTCGCGGAACAGGCCGACGAAGCGATACAGCCACTCGCCGTCCTTGGTCAGCTTGCCGGTCGAATCCATCTGGATCTGCTTGCGGCCGAAATTATCGAAGGTCACGCCGACTTCATTCTTCGTTTCCGCGCGCGGACGCTTCGAGATCAGGTTGACGAGGCCCGCGGTCGAGGTGTCGCCATAGAGCACCGACGCGGGGCCGCGGAATACTTCGATCCGTTCGAGCATGAAGGGATCGACGCGCCATTCGTTGAACTCGTTGCGGTTGCTGACCCGCATGCCGTCGAGATAGGCGTTCGGTGTCTGGCCACGCACAACGAAGTAATCATTGCGCGAGTCCACACCACCGGGCTCGGCGAATACGCCGGGCACATAGCGCAGTGTTTCCTGAATGCTGCTGACGCCCTGGTCGCGCACACGATCTGCCGTGACGACGCTGATCGACTGCGCGGTCTGGTTCAGGGGCGTATCGGTCTTGGTGCCGGTGCCGCTCACCGATGCCGAATAGCCCTGCACCGGACTGTTGCCGGTCTCGGCGCGCGCCGCGGGCGCAGCCGTTGCCGCAGCGGCTGGTGTTGAATTGCCACGCGCCGCCGTCTGACGGCGCGTCGATCGTGCGGCTTGCGCGCGTTGCGGGCGAACTTGCGTTGCCCTTGGTTTGGCTTGCTCGACAACGACCGGGGGGAGCTGGCTCTGCGACCACGCCGGTTTATCGACCGCGAAGATTGTAAGAACCAAAATCGACGCTCCGAAAAGTCGCCGCGTTGTCGTGTCATTGACCATGTGATCGCCCCTTGTCATTCCAAGGTGTCGGGTAACGCGTCCGCGCGATCAGGGGAATGAGGAAGCGGCGTTTTCACAGCCTGCTAATTTAGTATCTCTCTACGTTACAGGTCGGCATGGCGGACCGCAGCGCTGTCGTCGGCTCTTTAGAATGATTGCAAAACTGTTCGTAGCGTCGCCACCCCCCATCCAAATCACGCGCGGCGACCGCGCAAAAAAATCGAAAAAGCGTGTCGGACTTACAAAGGCTCGTTCGTCATTCTGCAGTCAATGCCATAGGGGAAGAACGATGCGTTTCATGGTGATCGTGAAGGCGAGCGAGGAGAGTGAAGCCGGGGTGATGCCGTCGATGGAATTGCTCACGGCGATGGGCGGTTTCAACGAGGAGATGGTGAGGGCCGGCGTGATGCAGGCGGGGGAGGGACTGCATCCGACCAGCAAGGCCACGCGCATTCGCTATGGCGGCGAGCCTGCGGTATCACACGGCCCGTTCGCTCTGTCCGGCGATCTCATCGCGGGGTTCTGGCTGATCCAGACGGAGACGCTGGACGATGCCATCGCCTGGATGAAACGCGCGCCGTTCGACGGCGATGCCGAGATCGAA
The DNA here is from genome assembly GCA_004173095.1 of Bradyrhizobiaceae bacterium. Classification (GTDB taxonomy): domain Bacteria; phylum Pseudomonadota; class Alphaproteobacteria; order Rhizobiales; family Xanthobacteraceae; genus Tardiphaga. The sequence continues at coordinate 2,631 of SDZE01000505.1, read as the reverse complement.
CTGCGTCAGATTTTCTCGCTGGAGGATTTCGGCGAGGCAATGACGCCGGAGCTGCGTGAGCAGGAACGGTTGATGGTCGAGCAACTGTCCAGGAAGTAACGGAGACTGACATGCGTTTCATGATGTTGATGATCCCGGCTGGTTACGAGAGTGCGTTGCCGGGGACCGTGCCCGACGATGTCAAGCGCGTCGCTGCGATGATGGCCTTCAACAAGGCGCTGCAGGACGCTGGCGTGCTGATCACGCTGGATGGCCTGCATCCGCCCTCCATGGGTGCACGCGTCTCGTTTCCGGACGGCAAGCCGGTGGTGACTGATGGTCCCTTTACCGAGGCCAAGGAAGTGCTGGGCGGCTACTGGATGATCGACGTCGCCTCGCGCGACGAGGCGATCGCCTGGGCGCGCCTTTGCCCGGCCACGCCGAACGAGATCATCGAGGTCCGGCAGGTGCAGGAAATGTCCGATTATCCTGAAGACGTGCAGCAAGTCGCCGCTGGCTTCGAGGACATGCAGACCGCCGCGAAGCGACGCGGTTGATCGGCTCACGCGGCGAGCGACATCTTCCGATACAGCGACGAATAGCTCGCCGCCGAGATGTTCCACGAGAACGACTTGGCCATGGCGCTGCGGCGCATTGAGTTCAGCCGGTCCTGCGAGCCGAAGGTGGCGAAGGCGCGCAGGATGCCGCCCAAGAAGGACTCGGTCGAAGGCTTGGTGAACAAGAAGCCGGTCTCGCCATCGATGATGGTTTCGGCGAGGCCGCCGGTCTGGTGCCCGATCGGCAGCGAGCCGAAGCGCTGCGCATACATCTGGCTCAAGCCGCACGGCTCGAAACGCGATGGCATCAACGTGAAATCGCTGCCGGCAAAGATGCGCCGCGCTTCGCGATCATTGAAGCCGATGGCGACGCCGATGGCATCGGGGCGCCGGCGATGCGCTTCCATCAAGGCATGTTCGATGGCCGGCTCACCGGTCCCGGTGACCACGATCTGTCCGCCGGCCGACACGATGGCATCGGCAGCAGCCAGAACCAGATCGACGCCCTTCTGATGCACCAGGCGGGCGACCAGACCGAAAATTGGCCCGCGTGACAGCGCGAGCCCGAATTGCTGGCGGACACCGTCGGCATTGGCACGTTTGGCTTCCCAATCGCCGGCGCCGAACGGGCGCATCAGTTCCGAGCAGAAGCGCGGATCCCAGGTCTCGTCGATGCCGTTGAGGATGCCGGTGAGTTGCGATGCGTTGGAGCGCTTCTTCAGCAATCCTTCGAGACCACAGCCCAGCTCGGCGGTGGTGATCTCGCGGGCATATGTCTCGCTCACTGTCGTCAGATGCGTGGCGTAGTTCAGGCCGCCCTTGAGGAAGGACAGCTTGTCGTAGAATTCCAGCCCGTCGATATGAAACGAGTCGTCGGGCGCGCCGATGCGCCGGAGCGCGGCTTTCGGGAACAGACCCTGATAGGCCAGATTGTGGATCGTCAGGATGGTCGGGATCGGGCTGCGGTTCCAGGCCATGTAGGCCGGCACCAGCGCGCTCGGCCAGTCATTGGCATGGACCAGATCCGCGCTCCAATTGGGATCCACCTTGCCGGCCGCGAGCAAGGCCGCTGCCGAAGCAAAGCGCGCGAAGCGGATATCGTTATCGGGCCAGTCGCGCGCGTTCTCGTCGCCATAGGGATTGCCGGGGCGGTCATAGAGCTGCGGGCACAGCAGCACATAAACCGGCATGCCGTCCTTGGTGGCAGCCAGGCCGAGCGAGCAGGCCGGCATCTCGGCCAAAGCCGGGCATTCGCCAACGACCTCGATCGGGCCGCATTGGGACAGCACGTCGCGATAGCCGGGGAGGAGGACGCGAACATCGCTCCAGTTGCGGAGCGCGCGGGGGAGCGCAGCTGACACGGCGGCCAGTCCGCCCACGCGGACATAGTCATCGATCTCAGGCGTGACGAATAAAACCCTCAAAGACGCCTCTCGTACCTCAAGCAACGCGGAAATTGGAAACCGGAAGTCTCGTCAGATGCTCGTCGGAAGAAGGAGGTGCATCACCAGCTAACGGATATGGAACTCAGTTTTATTACTTGCGACGCAAATCAACTCTCTTTGCATTGCAGTATATCACATCACTTAATGCGGCGTTGCAAAAGAGAAATCTGAGGGCAACCCGCTCGCTGCTATTTTTAAGCATCGGTCGGGTGCCGCACCAGCAGGCGGAGGAAACTCATCACGCAGCCGATCGCGGCGAAGCCGGCGCCAAGGGCCAGCGCCCAGGTTGCTCCGCTATGGCCGAATAGTCCGAAGCAGAACGCCGCCAGGGCCGCGCCGATGCTCTGGCCGGTCAGCCGGGCGGTGGCGACGATGCCGCTGGCGCCGCCGCTGCGGCCGGGCGGTGCGCTCGACATGATCGCCTTCATGTTCGGAGCCTGGAAGAAGCCGAAGCCGGCACCGCAGATCACCATCCGCCAGACGATGTTGGCGATGCTCGGTTCCGGTGGCAGCGTAGCCAGCAACACCATACCGATGCCGAGCATGGCCAGTCCGATACCGCCGAGCAGGCCGGCGGGGTGGCGGTCGGACAGCCTCCCGGCAATCGGCGCCATGATGCCGACGACCAGCGGCCACGGCGTCAGGAAGAA
>SDZE01000100.1 GCA_004173095.1 Bradyrhizobiaceae bacterium | reverse complement strand
ACCACGATGGCGGTGACGGCCTCGCCCCATTTGTCATCGGGAATCCCGACCACCGCGCACATCGCGACGTCGGCATGGCCGGTCAGCACATCCTCAATCTCGCGCGGAAAGATGTTGAACCCGCCAGACACGATCATGTCCTTCTTGCGGTCGAGGATGAACATATAGCCGCGCTCGTCCTTGCGCGCGATGTCGCCGGTGTGCAGCCAGCCATTCTTCAACGTCTCTGCTGTTTGCTCCGGCCGTTTCCAGTATTCCAGCATCACATGCGGCGCTCGCACGCAGATCTCGCCGGCCTCGCCCGGCGCGACCTCCTGGTCGTCATCGTCGAGAATGCGCACGTCGCACATGGCGATCGGGAAGCCGCAGGACAGAAACAGCTCCGGCTGCTTCACGTCGTGATCGGACTTGCGCAGCACTGAAACCGGATAGCATTCGGTCTGGCCGTAGAGTTGCGAGAACACTGGCCCGATCCGCTCGATGCCTTCCACCAGCCGGCTCGGCGACATCGGCGAAGCCCCATACAGCACCAGATCGAGCGAGGACAGATCGGTTGTCGCCAGCGCCGGCTGATCGAGCAGCACATAGATCATGGTCGGAACGAACAGCGTGAAATTGATGCGCTCGCGTTCGATGGTTCTGAGCACGGCGTCAGGGTCGAAGCCTTTCAGCATATGCACCGTGCCGCCGCGCATCAGCGTCGGAAGCACCTTGGTGCCGGCCACATGGCTGATCGGCGCCACCGTCAGATAGCTCGGCCGGTCAGGAATTTCGAAGTCGGCCAGAATGGCATTGGCGAAGCCGGCGGTTTCGCGATGCCGTCGCAGCGCGCCCTTCGACTTGCCCGTGGTGCCGCCGGTGTAGTTCAGCACCGCGACGTCATCGGCGACTGCAAAGTCGCGCGCCGTCGCGCTGCCATCGGTATCAATCACCTGCAGCAGGTCGACGCCGTAATCGGCGCGGCCGAGCGTGAACACCTGACGCAGCCCTTGCGCCTTGGCGGCGAGTTCGCCGCCGCGGGGTCCGAAATTGTCGGCATCGATGACGAGAATCTGCGCTTCCGAATCGTCGATCTGGTCGATCTGATCCTGCAGCGATCCCAATGGATGCAGCCAGCTGATGGCGAAGCGGGAGAGTTGTGCGGCCACGCCGGCGCACCAGGTCTCGGCGCGATTGGCGGTCAACAGCGCAACCTTGGTGCCGGGCTCCGCGCCGAGCCTCATGAACACGGATTGCAGCCGGCCTATCATGTCGGTGGCGCCGCGATAGGTGAGAGAGCCGCCCGGCCAGCTGAAGGCGACGCGATCCGGATACCGCGCCAGTGCACGCAAGGTCTGCCGTCCCAATGTGGGAAACGTGTTGAGGACGTCCGCCATGGCAATCTCCCGTTTGTCCGGCCTCTGCGGGCCGCTGTCATGCAGGCTAGCAACGTTCGGGCACGGTGCAAACATGAAAGCGGGTATATCTCTCCGTCATTGCGCAAAGCGCAGTGGCTCTCGCGATCGCGGCCGGGGGGCGAACTTCTGGCGACTCGTGGAGTTGGCGTGTGCTAGAACACCGGCGAAGCTTCGGCCGGGTGACAGGAGATAGAGATGCGTAAGTTTTTGACCGTGCTGGCAGCACTGGCGACCCTTGGTCTGTCCGGTTGCGGTTACAATGCGATCCAGACCAATGACGAACAGGTCAAATCGTCATGGTCCGAGGTCGTGAACCAGTATCAGCGCCGCGCCGATCTGGTGCCCAACCTCGTCAACTCCGTGAAGGGCTTCGCCCAGCAAGAGAAGGACGTGCTGCTCGGCGTCACCAATGCCCGCGCCAAAGTGGGATCGGTGCAGGCAACGCCCGAGGTGGTGAACGATCCTGCCGCCCTGCAGAAATTCCAGGCCGCGCAAGGCGAGTTGTCCGGTGCACTGTCGCGCCTGCTGGTCGTCACCGAGAATTATCCGCAGCTGAAGTCGGATGCACTGTTCAAGGATCTGATGTCGCAGCTCGAAGGCACCGAGAACCGCATCACGGTGGCGCGCAATCGCTATATCAAATCGGTGCAGGACTATAATGTCGGCGTGCGCACTTTTCCGAACAACATCACCGCTATGATGTTCGGCTATAAAGAGAAGGCCAATTTCTCGGTTGCCAACGAAGGCGAAATCTCCACCGCCCCCAAGGTCGATTTCAATCCGACGCCTGCGCCGGCCAAGTAAGCCGTCAATGAGGCTCGTTTCAGCCGGCCTGCTGGCGCTGCTGCTGTTTTGCTGCGGCGCCCCTGTCTTTGCCGACGTTGCGGTGCCGGCGCTGAGCGGCCGCGTGGTCGATCAGACCGGCACGCTCTCAGCTAGCGATCAGGCTGAACTCAGCCGCAAGCTCGCCGATTTCGAGTCGCGCAAGGGCAGCCAGATCGCCGTGCTGATTGTGCCCACCACGCAGCCCGAAAGCATCGAGCAGTTTGCGATCCGCGTCGCCGAAGCCTGGAAGATCGGCCGCAGCAAGATCGACGACGGTGCCATTCTCGTGGTCGCCAAGAACGATCGCAAGCTGCGCATCGAGGTCGGCTACGGACTCGAAGGCGCGCTCACCGACGCCACTGCCAGGCGCATCATCGACGAAGTCATCGCGCCGCGTTTCAAGACCGGCGATTTCGCCGGCGGCATTGCGGCCGGGGCCGAGCGGATGATGAAGGTCATCGACGGCGAGCCGCTGCCCGCACCAGCTCCACGTTCGGAATGGAGCGGCAATAGCGGCATGCTCGAGCAGTTGTTCGAGTATGCGCCGTTCCTGTTTTTCGGCGCCTTGTTTGTCGGCGGGATCCTGCGCGTGATCTTCGGTCGTCTTCTCGGCGCGATTGCGTTCGGCGGTCTGGTGACGGCGGTGATCTGGTTCGTGGCCGCCAGCCTGTTCGCAGCCGTCATTTGCGGCCTGATCGCATTCGTCATCACGCTGATCGGCGACGCCGTGGGCACATCTGGCGGCGGCTCATCCGGTCGCGGTGGCGGCTCCTGGTCATCGGGCAGCTCAAGTTCGTCCAGCAGCAGTGGCGGCTTCAGTGGCGGTGGCGGCAGTTTCGGCGGCGGCGGCGCGTCGGGGAGTTGGTGATGAGCCTCAAACGTATCGGCAACCATCTGCTCGGCAACCGCGCCCGTGTCCGCAAGGCATTTTCGCCGGCGGCGATGGCGGCGATCGAGCAGGCCATCAAGGCCAGTGAAGCCACGCATGCGGGCCAGATCTGTTTCGTCGTCGAAGGGGCGCTCGACGGTGCGCCGCTGTTCCGCAACCAACCGGCGCGCGATCGCGCCATCGACGTGTTTGCGCAACAGCGCGTCTGGGACACCGAGCACAATAACGGCGTGCTGATCTATCTGCTGCTGGCCGATCGCGACGTCGAGATCGTGGTCGATCGCGGCATCGACAAGCGCGTCGGCCCGGCCGGTTGGGAAGCGATTTGCCAGATGATGGAAACGCATTTCCGCGCCGGCCATTACCAACAAGGCGTCATCGCCGGCATCGAGGCCGTGACGGAACATCTTGCGACGCATTTCCCGAAGGGCATGGCGGGGGTGAACGAGCTCCCGGACGCGCCGGTGGTGCTGTAGCTCTCCGTCATTGCGAGAAGCGCAGCGACGAAGCAATCCAGAAGCCCTGGGCGAAGACTGGATTGCTTCGCTCCGCTCGCAATGACGGCTGAAAGGTCTCCACCTTACGCCTTCATTGATTCCCGCATCCCGACCCGCTCGAACCACGCTGTGATCCTGGTGTTGCCACGGTCCCAAGGCTGACCAACCTTGTCGGCGAAATCGAGCCAGCAATAAAGCACAATGTCCGCCATGGTGAAGCGCTGCCCGGCGATGAACGGCTTGTCGCCCATCTGGCCGTCGAGCCACCGCAACCGATCGGCGACAATCCTCTTTAACCCAGGTGCTGCTTCGGGCACGCAGACGATGCGCGTCTCGAACCGTTTGAGGCCCTCGGCGAAGCGATAGCCGTTGGCGATGTGCTGGCAGATGTTGAGATCGACGCGCTGCCGCCACATCCGCGCTTCCGCCCGTTCAGCCGGCGTTGCGCCGATCAGTGCCGGCTGCGGCTGGAGTTCCTCGAAATATTCGCAGATCGCCACTGTCTCGGAGACGAAGCTGCCGTCGTCGCATTCGAGCGTCGGCATCTGGCCATGCGGATTGCGCGCCAGATGGGCCGCTTCGCGGTTCTCGCCGGCAGCAAGATCGACGCTCTGCACGGGCAGGCTGATGCCTTTCTCCGCCATGAAAATGCGGACCACGCGCGGATTGGGCCCGATGGAATCGTAGAGCTTCATGTGGTGGGTCCTTGGTGCCTTTTCCTTGCCCGGTGTTGTGCGAAGCCGGCGGTTGCGCGTCAAGCCATGGTTCCGTGGTCGGAGAACAGGTGAAATTTTCGTAACCGGCAGCCGGAGTAAGAATTTGGCAAGCAATGAAAGTTACCAAAAGGTTGAACGATCCTGGAGACTTTGACCGTGAGCGAGCACAGCGCCGATTCCACCCCCGATGTTAACGGCAATCAGGCCGGCGGCCGCCATGTAGACTCGCCGAACCTTGCGCCTGGTCAGGGCGATGACAAGCACGCTGGCAGCCACAGGAGAGAAGCGCCGCGGCTCGGTGCGCCCGGCCGCATCAGCCTGATGGGACCGACGCTGGAAGGCGCGCAGCGCGATGACCACCAGCACGAGCGCTCGTGGGAGGACATGGTCAATTCCGAACCGCGCATCGAGCACGAACAGAAGAGCAGCACCGCGCGCATGCTGGCTATTGCCGCGATGATCGCCGTCGGCATCACCGTCGGCGCGGTCGGCGGCACCATGGCGACGTCGGGCCTCGGCAAGCTGCTGGCCGCCGATGACGGCAAGTCCAACACCCACGCGCTCGAAGAGCACATCACCCGCCTCGAAAGCGAAGTCGCCGCCCTCAGGGCCGATGCCGACAAGGCGACCAAAACCACCGCGACCGCGCGCGCCCGCTTCAACGATCGCCTCGACAAGCTGGAGAAGGCGCAAGCGGAGCCGAATGCGAAGATCGCCAAACTGAACGAAGCCGTCGAGAGGCTGCGCACCGCGCCGCCACCGGCGCCTCCCGCTCCGGTCGCCGCCGCGCCCGCACCGACGCCAGCACCGGTGGCCGCGGTTCCGGCCAAGGAAGTGACCGGCTCGATCAGCAAGACCGAAACCCCGGCGCCGAAGCCTGACGTTCTGCGCCTGCCGACGGTGGATGGCTGGCACATCGTCGATGTGGCCGCCGGTGGCGCCACCATCGAAGGCCGCCAGGGCATTTTCGAGGTTTATCCCGGCGATCCCGTTCCCGGTCTCGGCCGCGTCGATGCCGTGCGCAAGCAGGACGGCCGCTGGACGGTGGTGACCAGCCGCGGCCTCATCTTCGCGCGTTAAGCTTTTGCGGATCGATCACAAAGGCCGCTGCCCGTGCAGCGGCCTTTGTTTTGCGCTAGCCTGGCATCCTGACCCGTCGGGATGTTGCCGTGCGCCTTCGTACTCGCTTGCTTGCTCTGTCGCTTTGCCTCGCGCCCATGGGCGTTCGGGCCGAGAGCAATGGCCTGGCGATCACCGATGCCGTGGCGCTGCGCCAACTTGAGACCTCGCGTTTCGGTCTGGCGCAAATGCTGGCCCCAATGCTCGCACCTGGTACTGCAGCGCCGCGCGCCAATGACACGCTATTCGCGCTGCCGGGCATGGCGATAATCCGGTCGTCGCTCGACAGCGCCTTCACGCGGTATTTCGCCGATCACCGGATGCGATCGCCTGATACGAGCATCGGCGTCGGTGCAGGGCATGACGTGGCGCTGTTCGACAAGGCGCTGCTCACATCA
>SDZE01000146.1 GCA_004173095.1 Bradyrhizobiaceae bacterium | reverse complement strand
CCTTCCCGGGCAACAACAACCTCGTCGGCGGCAGCAACGACGGCACGTTCATGGGCGGTGGTCAGATCGGCTACGACATGCAGTTCTCGCCGAACTGGGTGTTTGGTATCGAAGCCAACTACAGCTTCAAGGACACCAGCAGCAGCTTCGCAAACCGTGGCCTCGGCTCGGTGACCGGCCGTCTCGGCTACACCTGGGGTCCGGCGATGCTGTACGCCAAGGGCGGTTACGCCTGGGCTGACTCGCGCTTCACCAATGGCTTCTCGGGCGATGGCGGCCGCGATGGTTACACCGTCGGTGGTGGCATGGAATACATGTTCACCCAGAACTGGTCGGGCAAGATCGAATACCAGTACTATGACTTCGGTAACGTGACTGCTCTGTTCCCGGGCGTTGCAGCCGTCGGTTTCAAGAACGACGAGCACACCGTCAAGGCTGGCCTGAACTACCGCTTCAACCTCGGCAATCTCGGCCAGGGCTTCGTTCAGTAAGTATGACAATCAGCGACGCCGGTTTCGACTGGCGTCGCATCTCCAGAAAACCTGGCCCGCATCCTCGATGCGGGCCTTTTTTTTGCTTGTTTTGTCGGCGCGCATTGCTGCATGTGATCACCGCTGCTGCGGCGATGCAGCTACGCCTTGAAATGCTTCGACAGCTTCAGGTTCTGACCCTGATAATTTGAGCCGATGCGCTGGCCGTACAGTGAATCCGGGCGATCCAGCATGCGCTCATAGACGAGGCGGCCGACGATTTGGCCGTGTTCGAGGATGAAGGGCACTTCGCGCGAGCGTACTTCGAGCACCGCGCGCGAGCCTTTGCCGCCGGCGCCGTCATGGCCGAAGCCGGGATCGAAAAAGCCGGCATAGTGCACGCGGAATTCGCCGACCAGCGGATCAAACGGCACCATCTCAGCGGCATAATCCGGCGGCACCTGCACGGCTTCCTTGGAGGCGAGAATGTAGAACTCGCCGGGATCGAGGATCAGCGTGCGATCGGCGCGGGCATGGATCGGCTCCCAGAAATCCTCCACCGCATAACCGCCGCGGCGATCCACATCGACCACGCCGGTGTGGCGCTTGGCGCGGTAGCCAACGAAGCCCGACGCATTGTCGCCGGACAGATCGACGGAGACGGCGAGGCCGCCATTGAGATCGGCATCGTCGCAATCGACCAGCGGCTCCTTCGCATGCAGGTCTTCCAGCGCGTCGGTGTCGAGCACGGCATCGCCGACGCGAAAGCGGACTTGCGACAGTCGCGAGCCCTCGCGCAGCAGCACCGGAAATGTCTTGGGGCTGATCTCCGCGTACAGGGGGCCGTGATAACCGGCGCCGATCACATCGAAACGTCGAGTGCCGTCAGCGATCACGCGCGTGAACACATCGAGGCGGCCGGTGGAGCTTTTCGGATTGGCCGCGGCAAAAATATGCGGCGGCAGCGCCAGGCTTTCCAGGAGCGGCACGATGTAGACGCAGTTGGTTTCCAGTACCGCGCCGTCCGAGAGGTCGATCTCGTGCAATTTCAACTCGTCGATGCGTTCGGCGACGGTGACATTGGGGCCGGGCAGGAAGCTGGCGCGGACACGATAGGCGATCGGGCCGAGCCGCAGGTCGAGGCTGGCGGGCTGGATCTGGCTCTCGACGAAATCATATTCGGGCAGGATCAGGCCGGCCTCGGCCATCGCCTCGATCATGCTGTCGGGGAGAATTCCATCGGCATCGGGAGCGAGGGTGAACGGCACAGGTCAGGTCCTTCGGTCGTCTTTCAACGGCAACAGCCTGAAAAACAGCAACTTTACCGGCTATCTCAACCGCGCCTTGACGGAAAGCGCAAGCGGGAATAGGAACGCTGTTATCCCGTGGTGATTTGAGCCGGCCGGCTTGCAGCCACGTAAAATAAGTCGCTAAACAGGCCGGGGACCCATGTGGACCATATGTCCTTCCAGCATGCGATCCCGGCCTGAGGACGTCAGTCCAGGCCGGTTTTTTTATGCCCGCGTCACGCGGTCATGTTGGAGGTCATATGTCTGCGAAGTCCTATCGTCCCGAAACCCGCCTCGTTCATTCCAGCGCCTTGCGCTCGCAATTCAATGAGACGTCCGAAGCCCTGTTCCTGACCCAGGGCTTCATCTACGAGACCGCCGAAGCCTGCGAGGCGCGGTTCAAGGGCGAAGATCCCGGGTTCATTTATTCGCGCTTCTCGAATCCGAACACGGCGATGTTCGAGAACCGCATGATCGATCTCGAAGGCGCCGAAGCCGCGCGCGCGACAGCCACCGGCATGGCGGCCGTCACCACCGCAGTTCTGGCGCCGCTGCGTCAGGGCGATCACGTCGTCGCTGCGAAGGCGCTGTTCGGTTCGTGCCGATACGTGATCGAAGACCTGCTGCCGCGCTATGGCATCGACTTCACCCTCGTCGATGGTCTCGATCTCGACCAGTGGCAGAAGGCGATGCGGCCGAATACCAAGTCGCTATTCCTCGAAAGCCCGACCAACCCGACCCTCGATGTGCTCGACATCGGCGCCATCGCCGAGATCGCGCATGCCGGCGGTGCGCGGCTGATCGTGGACAACGTGTTCGCGACGCCGATCTGGCAGAGCCCGCTGGCGCTCGGTGCCGACGTCGTGGTGTATTCAGCGACCAAGCATATCGACGGCCAGGGGCGCTGCCTCGGCGGCATCATCCTGTCGTCGAAGGATTTCATCGACGAGCACATTCACAATTTTCTGCGCCAGACCGGTCCGTCGATCTCGCCGTTCAATGCATGGACGCTGGTGAAGGGACTGGAGACGCTGGCGATCCGCGTCGAACGGCAGACCCAGACGGCCGCTGCGATTGCCGACGTGCTGGCGCAACATCCGAAAGTGACACGCTTGATCTATCCCGGTCGCGACGATCATCCGCAGGCGGCGACGGTGAAAAAGCAGATGCGCGCCGGCTCGACGCTGATCGGCTTCGAGGTCGAGGGCGGCAAGCCGGCCGCATTCCGCGTGCTCAACGAACTGAAGGTCGCGCGCATCTCGAACAATCTCGGCGATGCGAAGAGCCTGGTGACGCATCCGGCGACGACGACGCATCAGCGGCTGCCGCTGGAGGCGCGGATGGAGCTCGGCATCAGCGAAGGCTTTATCCGCTTCTCGGCGGGGCTCGAACATCGCGACGATCTGATCGAGGATCTCGAAGCGGCGCTGGCGAAGGCGTAGCCCTAACCGTCATTGCGAGGAGCGACGAAGCAATCCAGAAGCCGCGAAGGAAGACTGGATTGCTTAGCTACGCTCGCAATGACGACTCATAAATCCGAATTTACATCGGCCGCTGTGCTTGTTGTTGTGCGGGTTCGTTGATGCCCATCTTGATGGTGCCGACGGACTTGATGATGTTGTCGCCGAGCAGCTGCGCGAAGCAGGCGTAACCCCAGTCATTCATATGCAGCCCGTCGGCAATGACGAATGAGTTGAAGGCCATCTGCTGGCCTTCATGCCATTCCTTCATCACTTCGAAGCGCGGAAAGATGCCGACTTTGCGCAATTCCGCAACCTTGTGCATCAGCGACAGCATCTTGCTGGTGCCTTCCGGTTTCGACGTCGTCGCCGGTGAGTATTGCGGATCGACCAGTACCACGTCGGCGCCGCCAGCCTGGATGCGGCCGACGCCGTCCTCGATCATCTTGCCTGTTTCGGTGGGGTCAAGATTACGCAGCACGGCATTGGTCCCGACCTGCCAGATCACCAGATCCGGCTTCGCATTGATGATTTCGTTTTGCAGCCGCGCCATCATTTCCGGTGCGTCTTCGCCGCCCTTGCCACGATTGAGCACGGTGATGTCAGCGCCCGGATAGGCACGACGGAGCTGAGCTGCAAGACGGTTGGGATAGGTGAATTCCGGTGATGTCGAGCCAAAGCCTTCGGTCGATGAGGAGCCGAAGGCTATGATCATCACCGGCTTGTGGGCCGCCAGCTTGCCGGCGACATGCGACAGCGTGCCGAGCGCCTTCATGCCGCCTTTGGGCTGGCGGCACGGCACACGGCTCAGAATATCGGTGGCAGTCTTGGCGACTTCCTTGACCCTGTCGATCGCCTTGCCGGCGACGCCGCGGGGCGCATCGGTCTGCCCCTGCGCGATCTGCTGCGACCCCTCGGCGTATGCAACCGACAGAGATGCGGAAGACGCGACGGCAATGGTAGCGGCGACAACGAGGCGGGGAAGGGTAGCTGCGAAACTCATTAACGCTGGATCCTCAAATCCTCGGTCTTGATATGCGCCGTTTCGACCACGAAGGTCGACAGCGCGCGACCGAGACAGTCGTGCACCCGCTTCGCAAGCTCCGTGCCAGGCGCGGGGTTGAACAGGTCGAAATCACCATTCTCATTCCATTGGCGCATGATGGCAAACCGGTCAAACAGCGGCACATCGTGCTGCTGCGCCACCACACGCATATTATCTAGGTAGGCCGAGCCGGAAATCATGGTCTCGGTCCGCGGACTATATTGCAGGTTCATTAAAATCACGTCTGCCCCGGCCGTCTTCATGGCCGCGACCCCTTCATCCAGCGCAGCGCGAAAATCCTCACCATCGACCTGGCGCATCGCATCGACGGTACCTGTCTGCCAGATCACCAGATCGGGCTTCTTGTCCGCGACCAGTTTTTCCAGCGTCGGCGCCATTTCCTCCGCGGTCTTCTTGACCTGCAGTTCCAGCGCAACATTGACGGCCATGCTGGGCAGTCTCTCAGAGAGATAGGCCTGCAGGCGATTGGGAAAGGCTGCCGACTGGTCCGACAGGCCGATCACCGCCGAGCGGCTGCCGATCACCAGAATGTCGAGCTTACCTCCCGGTCTCGCTGCTGCCTTTACCTTCGGCAGGGAGCTCTCGCTGGTGAGAAGATAGGCAGGGACGTCGCAAACCTGCGGAGCGGGATCTTCAGCGGCGCGCGCGGGCCCGCCCACCAGCAGGGCCAGCAGCAGCACGTGTCGCCATCGCATCCGATGCAGCAAGGTCATCATGCTCCCCCTCCCGCAAGATCGGCGTTGGTCGTGCTCTCTGATGGCTTCCGGGCGCGCGCTCCGTTTTTCGCGTTGACGCGCTTATACCACGAAAACACCCAGGCGGCGGCGGACATGATGATGATCCCAACCAGGCTGACCAGGCCATGCATGACAGCGCCGCCTGCAATCTCGCCCAGGAAAAACTGACCTGCAAAGGCCAGAAACACCCCTATGCAGAAAATCTCAAGCGAATGCTGGCCACACAGCACCATGGGTCGCAGCCAGATCGATTTCAGCGCCGGCCAATCCTTCGGCAGGAACCGGACCGTCAGGGCCGCCAGAGCCAGGAAGTGGGCAAACCGCAGCACGTCCAGATCGGGCTTGTTGATCGGATACATCCACTGCTCGAGCTGCTTCGGCAGCAGATGGTGGATCTGCGGGATGTGCCAGGTCAGGGTGACCCAGAACGATCCCGCCAGATAGGCGATACAAATCCAGAGGGTGATGGACGAATTCAGGATACGGGCCATCCGCACGGCTCCACCCAACGCACACCACGCGCCGAACACGAACAGCAATTGCCAGGCAAATGGATTGAACGCCCAGGCGCCGTTGGGATAGGCGGTGAGGTGCCAGTCGAATTCCCAGGTCAGTGCGTAGATCAGCACCGACAAGCCGAGGGTGAAATCGGCGCGCCGCCGCATCAGCCAGAGGATCAGCGGCAGGAACAGCATCAGCACGATATAGAGTGGCAGCACATCCATATTGACCGGGCGAAAGCGCAGCAACAGCGCCTGCACGATGGTGACGTCGGGCTCCTTGAGAAAGTCGAGGATGCCCATTTCCTCGGTGTAGAGCGGGTTCTGGAAGCGGGTGGCGACGTAGGAGATTTCAGCAAGAAAGATCGTGAACAGGAAAACGTGGGCGACATAGATCTGCCAGACCCGCTTGAGGATGCGCGCGCTGGCGACCACGGTGCCCTGCTCCTGCATGGCGCGGCCGTAGACGAAGGCTGCCGTATAGCCGGAGATAAAGATGAAGATCTCGGTAGCATCGCTGAAGCCGTAATTGCGGATGGTCAGCCAGGTCAGCAGATTCTGCGGCAGATGATCGATGAAGATCAGCCATAGAGCGAGGCCGCGGAACAGATCGAGCCGCAGCTCGCGCGGGTTCACCGCCGTGACCACCGGCAGGGCCTCCGGAGATACAGTTGCGCGAGACGGTGGCTGCGCATCGGCATGACCGGGGCCGGCAATCGGATCGGCAACAGAGGTCATTCTACCCCGCACGGCAAATTTAAAATCTAGAAAGAACCGCTTCGCCGCGCCTCTGCAAGTCAATTGAAGGCGAGGCCATCGCGTGAGGCGATCCGCCGCGGAGGCTAGCGAAAGCAGAGGCCATAGGCACGAACTGTGTTCAAACGGGGATGACGATTTTGCAGGGCATCGGTATCTGGCCATGTCCCGGTTTTTCGCTATGTTACAAAATCATTCTCCCGCAGTGATGATCCCATGTACCGCGCCATTACCCGCCAGATCGAAGTGACCGTCGAGCCCAACTTCATGCCTGAGCGCTCGTCGGCGGAAAAACAGCAGTTCTTCTGGTCCTACACCATCGTCATCACCAATGCGGGCAGCGAAACCGTGCAGTTGAAGACGCGGCACTGGGTCATCACTGACGCGTCGGGCAAAATGCAGGAAGTGCGCGGCGAGGGCGTGGTTGGTGAGCAGCCCGTGCTGGGGCCGGGCGAGCGGTTCGAATACACCTCGGGTGTGCCGCTGCCCACCAGTTCAGGCTTTATGGCCGGCACTTATCAGATGGTGACCGACCAGGGCGAGCCGTTCGAGATCGATGTGCCGCTATTCTCGCTCGACGGACCGAGCCGGCGGGTGCTGAACTAATCCCGCCGACCCAGATCGCTGTTATTCCACGCCCGCCTCTTCGGGCGTGAACGCGTAGACCGAGCTACAGAATTCGCAGGTCACCACGACCTTGCCGTTCTCCACCATGTCTGCGCGGTCCTGGGGATCGAAACCCTTCAGCATGCCGGCCACCGCCTCGCGCGAGCAGGAGCATTTTGCCTGCAAAGGCGTTGGTGCGAACACGCGGACGCCGCGCTCGTGGAATAACCGGAACAGCAATCGCTCTCCGGACAGATCGGGATCGATCAGCTCGACATCCTCGACCGTCGAAATCAACGATTGACCTTCCACCCAGGCGTCATCCTCCGGCACGACATCGATATTGGCACCTTCCGGCGCATCGCCCGCATGCATGTCGCGCTGGGCGCGATCCGAGGCCTTGGGCAGGAACTGCAACAGCATGCCGCCGCCGCGCCAACCGTGGGTCGGGCTGCCTTCGCCGCTGCGCCATTCTTCGCCGACGGCAAGGCGCACCTTGGTCGGGATTTGCTCGGAGCGCATGAAATATTCGTGGGCGGCATCTTCCAGCGTACCGCCATCGAGTGCGACGAGGCCCTGATAACGGCTCATGTCCGGCCCCTGATCGACGGTCATCGCCAGATGACCCTTGCCGAGCAGTTGCGCCGACGACAGGCCCTCGGTCAGGCGCTCCGCATCGAAGCGCGCATAGGCGCGCATGCGATCGGGCGCGCGGAAATCGACGATCATCAATGAGACCGGACCGTCGGTCTGGGTCTGCAGGATGAAGCGGCCGTCGAATTTCAGCGCCGAGCCAAGCAGCGTGGTCAGCACGATGGCTTCGCCGAGCAGCTTCGCCACCGGCGTCGGGTAGTCGTGCTTGGACAGCAGTTCATCGAGCGCAGGCCCGAGCCGCGTCAGCCGCCCGCGCAGATCCAGCGGGGCCACGTCGAACGGCAGCACGGCATCGTCGATCGGCACGGACGACGGCGCGCGAATGGGAGTGTCGGACTGAAGGCTGGTATCGGAAGATGAGGTCATAGAGACTTATGTGGGGGCAAAGTGCTCGAATTGAAGGGTCTGCGGGAACTCGCTAGCGGCCGTGATCGGAAGAGAAGCGATCGGGAACGCCGAAAGGAAACCATCGGATTGCAGAGCAAAAGAGCCGGCTCATCGCCGGCCCTTTGACCATCGGTCGGAGCGCTCAGGCGGCCTTCATGAGGCCTTCCTTTTCCAGCGCTTCCTGCACCTTCGGGCGTGCTGCCACACGTTCCTTATAAGCGGTCAGGTTCTTGAACATCGAGAGATCAAGCTTGTGAGCGTCGGCCCAGCGCAGCAGCGTGAACAGGTAGCCGTCAGCGACGGTGAACTGCTTGCCCATCAGATAATCGTGGCCGGCGAGTTGGCCGTCGAGATACTTGAACTTGGCGGTCAGGCGGGTGCGGAAGAAGTCCTTCACATCGTCGGCAAACACCGGCTGAAACAGCGGGGAGAAGTTCTTGTGCAACTCGCCGTTCAGGAAGGTGAGCAGCTCCTGCAACTTCCGACGTTCCGGGCTGCCATCGGTCGGCGCCAGATTCTTCCCAGCCGCCTGATCGGCAATGTATTGAACGATCACCGGACCTTCGGTGACGAGCTCGCCACTGTCGAGACCGAGTGCCGGGACCTGGCCCTTCGGATTGACGGCAAGATAATCCTCGCCGTTTTCCAGCTTCTTGGCCTTGAGGTCGACCTTGACGAGATCATAAGGCAGGCCGGCTTCGAGAAGCGCGATATGCGGCGACAGCGAACAGGCGCCGGGCGAATAATACAGCTTCATCGAAATTTCTCCTTAAGGACGTTGGGGTAACGCCGAAGCGTGACTAAATGCATCGGCATTGAATAGTCAAGATTGATGCA
Source organism: Bradyrhizobiaceae bacterium (assembly GCA_004173095.1). Classification (GTDB taxonomy): domain Bacteria; phylum Pseudomonadota; class Alphaproteobacteria; order Rhizobiales; family Xanthobacteraceae; genus Tardiphaga. The sequence goes on along the minus strand of SDZE01000146.1, from coordinate 14,620 downwards.
GATGCATCGAGTGGCTAGGATGGCGCCGCCAATTGGACCGAATAATGAAACGTAAGCCTTCAACAGAGGCATCCGCCGCCTGGATCCGCTTGATGCGGGTTCAAAGCCGTGTGCTGGACTGCGTCGAACAGGATCTGAAGCGGGCCGGCTTTCCGGCGCTCGCATGGTTCGATGCGCTGATGGAATTGTCACGCGCGCCGAATGGCGAGCTGCGCCCCGTCGAGCTCGAAAAGCAGATGCTGATACCGCAATATTCGACCTCGCGGTTGATCGACCGGCTGGTCGATGAGGGACTTGCGATCAGGCGCGAATGCCAGATGGACAAGCGCGGGCTGTTCGTGGAGATCACCCCGGCCGGGCGCGAGCTGCACAAGAAGATGGGCAGCGCCTACGCGGTGGCGATCGAGAAACATGTCGGCTCCAAACTCACCGACGCAGATGCAGCAAAGCTATGCGGCCTGCTGGACCGGCTCGGTTGCGCATGCCATGACACGCCAGCGGGCCCTGCACCGGTCACTCGCGATGCCGCTCAGGCACGATGACGTTCTAATTTTTCCTGCGTTGGTGTTCCGATCGGATCGCCTGCGTCCCCGACACTGCGCGCATCGGATTGCAGCGCCTTCGAACTGGACTTCTCATGGCGCGTGACCAACTCGATATGACGCCGCTGCAATCGCGCGATGAACTCGTGGCTTGGCTCGAGGCGGGCGTGAAGCCGCCATCGGAGTTTCGTATCGGCACCGAGCATGAGAAGACCCCATTCACGCTCGACGGCCATCAGCCCGTCCCTTACGAAGGCGCCCGCGGTATCGAGGCGTTGCTCGAGGGGATGAAGCATCTGCTCGGCTGGGAGCCGATCATGGAGGGACGAAAAATCATCGGCCTCCACGACGTCACCGGCGGTGGCGCCATTTCGCTGGAGCCGGGCGGCCAGTTCGAGCTCTCGGGCGCGCCGGTGGAGACAGTGCATCAGACGCAGTCCGAACTGATGGCGCATCTGGCGCAAGTGCGCGAGGTCGCGACGCCGCTCGGGATCGGTTTCCTCGGCCTCGGTCTCACGCCGTCCTGGTCGCGGGCGCAGATCCCGGTCATGCCGAAGGGCCGCTACAAGATCATGACCAACTACATGCCCAAGGTCGGCAGCTATGGCCTGGACATGATGTATCGGACCTGCACGGTGCAGACCAATCTCGACTTCTCTTCGGAAGCCGACATGGTGAAAAAGCTGCGCGTCTCGCTGGCGCTGCAGCCGGTGGCGACGGCGCTGTTCGCCAACTCGCCGTTCACCGAAGGCAAGCCGAACGGTTTCCTGTCATTCCGCTCCGAAATCTGGCGCGATACCGATAACAACCGTTCCGGCATGCTGCCCTGGGCCTTCGAAAGCGGCATGGGCTTCGAGCGCTGGGTCGACTACGCGCTCGATGTACCCATGTATTTCGTCAAGCGTGGCGATACTTACATCGATGTCTCCGGCTCTTCGTTCCGCGCCTTCTTCGAAGGCAGGAACGACAAGATGCCGGGCGAGAAGCCGACCCTGTCGGACTGGGCCAATCATCTCTCGACGATCTTTCCGGAAGTTCGCCTCAAGCGCTATCTCGAAATGCGCGGTGCCGACGGCGTGACCTCGGATCGCCTGCCGGCGTTGTCGGCGTTCTGGGTCGGGCTGTTGTATGACGATGTGGCGCTCGATGCGGCGTGGGATATCGCCAAGCGCTGGACCTCGGCGGAGCGACAGGCGCTGCGCGATGACGTGCCGCGTCTGGGCTTCAAGGCGCGGATCAGGGACCGCTATTTGTTCGAGATCGCCAAGGAGTGCCGTGCCATCGCCCATGGCGGTCTGCGTCGCCGCGCCAGGCTCGATGCCAATGGTCGCGACGAGACGCGGCATTTGACGTCGATCGATCATATCATCGACAGCGGCAAGACTCCGGCCGAGGAGATGCTCGCCAAGTTCAACGGCGCCTGGGGTGGTTCGGTGACGCCGGCTTACAAAGAATATTGCTTCTAGCTCAACAGCTTGTGAGTTGGCGGGGAGGATTCTGTCAATCTGTTCATCCGGCGTACAGGTGAGGCGCGCTCCAATGGCTGATCGTTGGTCGCCTTTTGACGAGAGCCGGAAGCCCTTTGCATGTTGAGCCGCCTGTCCGGAGCGTGTTGGGCTGCACTAGTTCTGCTGGTGCTGGCGGCGCCTGCGCGGGCGCAGGCCAATTTCGACCGGCCCGGCAACGACTATCAACACTCGGTATCGATGTCCGGCGATCCCGCCGATTGCGCGCTCACCTGCGAACGCGACAAGAAGTGCCGCGCCTGGAGCTTCAATTATCCCAGCGACAATTCTGAAAACGCGATGTGTTGGCTCAAGGACAAGGTCCCGCCGCGCATCCAGAGCTATTGCTGCGTCTCCGGCGTTCGCGGAGCCGGCGTGATCGAGCCCCGCAGCGGTCCGGTCGAAAATTCGATCGATCGCTTCGGCGGTGATTATCGCTCCTTCGAGATCAAGAACGACGACAAGGCCGAACGTGGCGACGTCTGCCGCGATGCCTGCCAGGGCGACAACAAATGCCGCGCCTGGACCTTCGCCAGGCCCGGCTATGCCGGTCGAGGCGCACGCTGTTTCCTGAAAAACGACATCAAGCCGCCGCGCCGCCGGCCTGGATTTATTTCGGGCGTGGTGAGGTAACGATCCGGGTCGGCCCTCGTAACGGGTGTACGCCGCGCGACGCGGCGATGACGTTGGCTGTCCGGCGTCCAACCCGAAATGAGGCTCTGATGATGATAACCCGAAAAATGGTGATTGCAGGCTTTTGTGCCGCAATCCTCGCGATGGCTTCGACGGCATTTGCCGGTAATCCCGTCACGCCGTTCTCGCAGGCGGCGTTCAAATCCGCCCAGACCGCCGGCAAACCCATTCTGGTCGAGATTCACGCCGACTGGTGCCCGACCTGCAGGGCGCAGAAGCCCGTCCTGGAGCGGTTGACGTCCGACCCCAAATTCAAGGATCTGCAGGTCTTCCGCGTCGATTTCGATGCCCAAAAGGCGGATGTGAAGCAATTCGGCGCGCAGATGCAGTCGACGCTGATCGTGTTCAAGGGCGACAAGGAAACCGGTCGCTCGGTGGGAGACACCAAGGAAGCGTCGATCGCTTCGTTGCTCGCCAAAGCGCTCTGAACGGCCATGACCGCTTTCGTGCTGGCGTTCGCAGCCGGCCTTCTGTCGATCCTGTCGCCTTGCGTGCTGCCGCTGGTGCCGGTCGTGCTGGGCGCAGCCGTCACCGAACATCGGCTGGGGCCTGCCGCTTTGGCGGCGGGCTTGGCGCTGTCCTTTGCGGCATTGGGACTGTTGCTGGCACTTGCCGGCTTCAGTCTCGGCATCGATGCGTCGCTGTTTCGACAAGGCGCGGCGGTGATCATGATCCTGCTCGGGACCGTGCTCTTGGTCCCGAGCTGGCAGGTCGCTCTGGCAACGGCAGGTGGTCCGATCGCGAGTTGGGCCGATCAACGCTATGGCGGCCGCGCCTCGTCCGGCCTTGGTGGCCAATTCGCCATCGGGCTGTTGCTCGGCGCGGTGTGGTCGCCTTGCGTCGGGCCGACGCTCGGCGCGGCGTCGCTGCTCGCCGCGCAAGGCAAGGACCTACCGAGCGTGGCGTCGACGATGCTGCTGTTCGGGCTCGGCGCGGCGCTCCCACTGATTGTCCTCGGCGAACTGTCGCGGCCCGCGCTGATGCGGTTGCGCGCGCGCATGCTATCGACCGGCAAGCTCGGCAAGGCGCTACTTGGCGGCGCCTTCCTGATCATCGGAATTGCGATCGTCAGCGGCGCTGACAAGCGGATCGAGGCGGCACTGGTAGAGAGCTCGCCGCAATGGCTGACGGATCTGACGACCACATTCTGATTGCGGTCGCGCGCGGCGCCTCAGTGCACGCCGGTAAAGAACCGTGCCATCCGGAAGCCTGATAGCCAGTTGCTGACCGGTTGATTGCGGACGCCGAGATCCCAGGAGCCGACGATGGCATCGACGCGACCGACCAGATTGTCCATCGGCAACAGCCCGACGCCGCCCTGGCCCACCGGTACGCGGCTGTCCGCGGAATTGTCGCGGTTGTCACCCATCACGAACAGATGGCCGGGCGGCACCGTCACGTCGGGGGTGTTGTCGAGCCGGCCATTGTTGCGCAGCTTGAAGATCGGGTGCGCGACGCCGCCGGGCAGAGTCTCGACGTAGCGCTGAGCGGGCTCGGAGCCGCCGCTGTCGTCTTCGGCGGCGCCGATGCCGTCCGCAGCGATGGCAGCCGGTTTGCCATTGATCCAGACCTGACCGCCGCGGAGCTCTACATGATCTCCGGGCAAGCCGATGACGCGCTTGACCCACACCTGGGAGCGATCGCCGGGCCAGCGAAACACCACGACGTCGCCGCGCTTCGGCGTCGCCGCGAACACCCGGCCGGTTTCCGGGAAGGCGACGTGGATCGGCAGCGACGCGGTCGAATAGCCATAGGGAAACTTCGTCGCCAGCAGCGCGTCGCCGATCAGCAGCGTCGGCTCCATCGAGGCGGAGGGGACATAGAACGGCTCGGCCAGTGCGCCCTTGCCGAGAAACACGATGCCGACAATGGCGGCGATCTGCGCGATTTGGCCGCCCCAGCGCCTTGCAGTGCTGGGGGTTTTTTCCGGGCTCGCGGTTTCTGTGCTCGTGGTCTCCGTGCTCATTGGCCGGTGCCTCCGATCGTCACTTTGTCCATCCGCAGCGTCGGCTGACCGACGCCCACCGGCACGCCCTGGCCGTGCTTGCCGCAAGTGCCGATGCCGTCATCAAGGGCGAGATCGTTGCCGATCATGCTGATGCGATGCAAATCGGTCGGGCCGTTGCCGATCATCATCGCGCCCTTTACCGGCGCGCCGATCTTGCCGTTCTCGATCTTGTAGGCCTCGGTGCACTGGAAGACGTATTTGCCGGAGGTGATGTCGACCTGGCCGCCGCCGAAATTGACGGCGTAGATGCCATTTTTGACCGACGCCAGAATCTCGGCGGGATCGCGCTGGCCGCCCAGCATATAGGTGTTGGTCATGCGCGGCATCGGCACATGGGCATAGCCCTGGCGGCGGCCGTTGCCGGTGGGCTTCATGCCCATCAGGCGGGCGTTCTGGCGGTCCTGCATATAGCCGACCAGAATGCCGTCCTCGATCAACGTGGTGTTGCTGGTCGGCGTGCCCTCGTCATCGATCGACAGCGAACCGCGGCGCGACGAGATGGTCCCGTCATCGACCACGGTGACGCCCTTGGCGGCGACCTGCTGGCCCAACAGGCCGGCAAAGGCCGAGGTCTTCTTGCGGTTGAAATCGCCTTCGAGCCCGTGGCCGACGGCTTCATGCAGCATCACGCCGGGCCAGCCCGGCCCGAGCACCACATCCATCTCGCCGGCGGGGGCGGGGATCGATTCCAGGTTCACCAGCGCCTCGCGCAAGGCGCCGTCGGCAGCGGCGCGCCAGTTGCCGCTCTCGATGAAGCGGGCATAGCCCTCGCGGCCGCCATAGCCCTTGCTGCCGCTTTCCTGGCGGTCGCCCTGGCCGGCGACGACCGAAATATTGACGCGTACCAGCGGGCGGATGTCGCGATAGCTCTCGCCGTCCGGCCGTATGATTTCCACCACCTGCCAGGAGGCGCCGAGCGACACCGAGACCTGGCGGACGCGCGGGTCCTTGTCGCGGACATAAGCGTCGATCTCGGCCAGCAGCTTGACCTTGGCCTCGAAGCCCGGCGCATCGAGCGGATTGTCGTCATTATAAAGCCGCACATTGGTATGCGACGGCGCCGCCGCGAAGGTGCCGGCATAGCCGCCGCGCACGGCATTGACTGCGTCCGCAGCGCGGATCAGCGCCGGGATCGAGACATCCGACGAATGCGCGTAGCCGACCGCGTCGTCCTTGACGGCACGGAGGCCGAAGCCCTGCGCGGTGTCATAGGTCGCCTGCTTGAGCCGGCCATTGTCGAAGCCGAGCGCTTCCGACTGGCTGTATTCCAGAAACAACTCGCCGTCGTCGGCCCCCTGCAGCCCACGCAACAGTTCGCGGCGGACCTCGTCGCGATCGAGATTGGCGCGGTCGAGCAGGGACGTGGTGACGAGGCTGGTCATGCAGGCTCCAATCGGCGGGCATTGCTGCACCGGAAGGCGGTTTCATCTTGTAACGGCAACCCGGAGGCAGGTCGCCTTACATCGGCGTCATCTTGGACGATACATCTGTTCGCTGCTGAAGATAGGTCGCCGACTTGCAAAATGGGAGGGCACCGGTGGGCGGCAAACGACGGTATCCAGTTCCAGTCTAGAGCTATACCAAACTGCCCTCGGTGGTTCGCCCGCTGGCGCTGCGGTAAGCGTGGCGGATTGTTGCAGCGGGCGCTTTGTATGACCCGACGCAGATCCCTCAAGCACCCTTTGCCCGCTGCTCATGGCTTCTCCGATCAAGTCCGCCTTCCTGCAGGTGCATTCCATCATCGGCCTCGCGATCTCGCTGGTGCTCGCATTGATGGGCCTCACTGGCGCGATGCTGTCGTTTGAGGACGAGATCGTCGCCGCGCTGAATCGCGACGTTGCCAGAGTCGACGTGCGATCGGCGCCCACGCTGACCCCGGACGAGATCGTGGCGCGGCTGCAAAGCCAGCCGGGTGCCGGCAGGGTTCAGTTGATGCGGCTGTCGAGCGAGCCCGGCGCCACGGTCCGCGCCCGTTTCGCCCGCAACGAAGCCGGCGAGCGGTCGTCGGTCTATGTCGATCCATATGACGGCCGGATCCTTGCGCCGGTCGCCGGCGAGGGGTTCTTTGCCACCTTGCGCAACCTGCATCGGTTCCTGCTGCTGCCGGGCAATGGCAACGGTTATGGCCGCCTGATCACCGGCGTATCGGTGATCGGTCTGCTGGTGCTGCTGATCTCCGGCATGGTGCTGCGCTGGCCGCGTCATGTCCGTAGTCTCAGGATGTGGCTGAAGCCAAATCTCGCCAAGCCCGGCCGCGCCTTCCACTGGTCGCTGCACAGCGTGATGGGCACCTGGGTGCTGCCGATCTATCTGATCTCGATCCTCACCGGCCTGTGGTGGTCGTTCGACTGGTACAAATCCAGCGCCACCTGGCTGCTGTCGAGCAAGCCGCCGGTAGCTGCCAATCAACCTGCCAAGGCGAAGGGCGGTGCCCGGTCCGGCAATGCCGCCGAGGCCGCCGTTGCACCGTCGCTGGATCGCGCCTGGGCCACGTTTCTCGCGGATCAGGGCGCCCATTACGCCGATGTCTATCTGCAGGTGCCGAACGGCCCGGGGCCGGTGCGTCTGCGTGCGCTGGCAAAGGACGCCCCGCACGACGCCGCCCGCGACGACTTCCGCATTGAGAGCACCACCGGGCATGTGGTTTCCGTTGAGCGCTATGCCGACAAATCCGTCGGCGACAGCATCCTGCAAAGAGTCTTGCAGATCCACACCGGTGCGGTGTTCGGGATGGCCGGCCGCATCCTGTTCATGCTCGCCGCCGCGCTGATGCCGCTGTTCACGGTCACCGGCCTCATCCTGTATGTTTCGCGCAGGCGTTTGCGAGCGCAGTCGAAGCCAAGCCGCAGCCATAGAAGTGCAGCAGGGCTTGTGGCCGGGGAATAGGCGCTACGGCTTCATGATCTGCTCGCGCATCTTCGTGCGCTAGCCACCGCGCCAAGTTGCTCGTTGTTGGCGGGCCTGACAGACATCATAAAAGCCAAAAGCCCTGTGATCTCCTTCGCCCCTCCGGGGAGAGGTGAAGAAAAGAGGGGTGCTACGGCAGCTTGTCGTAGCCATCCCCGAGCCCGTTCAGGCTGAGCGGGAAGCCGATGCCTTCCTCGGGGGTCTCGAAGATGATGAAGGTCGCGGTCTTGGCGGTGCGCAGCTGGCCGAGCAGCTTGTCGTCCATCACGACTTCCGCGACGCAGCCATTGGGCAGGCAGCGGACGAAGCCGGCGCGGCCGACATCCTGATTGTCGAGCTTGAGGCCCAAGCCCGACGGCAGCAGCACGCCGAGCGGGGCCACCACGCGCATCAGCTTGCTCTTCTGGTCGGCGGTCTTCAGCACGATCACGGTCAGGCCGGCGTTGGAACGGTCTTCCGCCACCACGCTCTGGATCAGGGCGCATTGTTCGGCCTGGGCGCCGGGCGGGGTGTCGCAGCGGATCTGCCAGTCGCCATGGGTGGATTTGACGGCACCCTGGGCGTGGGCGGCGATCGGCGCGGCAAGCAGTGCCGCCATGGTCAGAAAACCGAGCGTGAAGCGGCGCCAGGCGGTCGGCTGCTGCTGCGATGTCGAAAGCCCCATCCGGATCGATCCCTCGGCGTAATTGGTTGGTCCAGCAATCTGCAAAGCTGTCATCAGTGATCTCTGCGATCGGTTTGGCAGCACTGTGAAGGCTGGCGGTCTGAAGAATTCCAGAGCATGGAATGAAAGGTCAATGACGGCGCCATGAAGGCGGCCACGATCCGGTGCTTGCGCGCAGAATGTGGCGAATCAGTTACCCGATCATCGCATATTTTGTGCCTAAAGCGGCGTCCAGCGGTGTCAAGCGCCTCTATGAATGCCTGACATATGTCACCGAATGGATGCGACGACTAAGACCTTCGTGCAATTCGGTCGAATGCATTGCGGGTGACCGCACTCCTGCATTGCGAGAGGTGCAGAATTATGGTTTGAGAGGCTGGATTTCGACGCATTCTAACGAGCGGGCTTTCTGGCCTTGGGCAATTTGTCCGTTTGTTTAAGAGAGGGTCGGGCCGCATACTCGGGACAGACTGGGGTGCGTAAGATTTTACATGGGAGCGCACGCGGCATGAGGATGCTGAGGGGCCAGTTTGGCCGCCGGTTGCTGGGGTTAGCGGTTGTGGGGGCCGGTCTCGCTGTAAGCGGCGCTGCCTTTGCTCAGGTGACGGGTCAGCCCGCTCCCTGGGAGTACAAACTTCAGGAAGCTGCCACGCCGGTGATGGAAAACATCACCTGGTTTCATAATTTTCTGTTGTGGCTGATCACCGGCATCACGCTGTTCGTGTTGGCGCTGCTGGTCATCGTGGTGGTGAAGTTTAATTCCAAGGCCAATCCGGTCCCATCCAAGACCACGCACAACACGCTGATCGAAGTGGCGTGGACGATCATTCCGGTGCTGATCCTGGTTGCGGTCGCGGTGCCGTCGTTCCGGCTGCTGTTCCTGCAGCTCGATATCCCCAAGGCCGACCTGACCATCAAGGCCACCGGCAAGCAGTGGTTCTGGACGTACTCCTACCCGGATAACGGTCCGTTCGAATTCGACTCGCTGATGGCTGCCGACAAGATGCCGCGCCTGCTCGCCGTCGACAACGAGGTGGTGGTGCCGGTCAACAAGGTGGTCCGCGTCCAGACCACGGCGGCCGACGTGATCCACTCCTTCGCGGTGCCGTCATTCGGCATCAAGATCGACGCGATCCCGGGTCGTCTCAACGAGACCTGGTTCAAGGCGACCAAGACCGGCATGTTCTACGGCCAGTGCTCGGAACTGTGCGGCAAGGATCACGCCTACATGCCGATCGCGATCCGCGTCGTGACCGAGCAGGAATTTGCGACCTGGGTCGAGCAGGCCAAGAAGAAGTTCGCCAGCAACCGGTCGAGCACGTTCGCTTCGGCCGGCAGCGTGCAGGCGCAGTGAGGCGCGCGGCGCCGCAAGGCGCCGGGCTCTTCGGGTTTGAGACCCATCTGATTTGAGAATTGGGCGAGGGGACCGCGAGGTCCGAAAAGACTGCCAAGACGACCAAGCAGGATTTGAAAATGGCTACGACCGCGGCAACACCGGCTCATACTGATCACGCTCACGACGATCATGCGCATGCGCATCCGACCGGGTGGCGTCGTTACGTCTATTCGACGAACCATAAGGACATCGGCACGATGTACCTTATCTTCGCGATCATGGCCGGCGTCATCGGCGGCATCATGTCGATCCTGATCCGCATTGAGCTGATGTATCCGGGCGTGCAGATCTTCCACGAGGCGCACACCTACAACGTCTTCGTCACCTCGCACGGCCTGATCATGATCTTCTTCATGGTGATGCCCGCGATGATCGGCGGCTTCGGCAACTGGATGGTGCCGCTGATGATCGGCGCGCCGGACATGGCGTTCCCGCGCATGAACAACGTGTCGTTCTGGCTGCTGCCGGCCGCGTTCGCGCTGCTCATCATTTCCACCTTCGTGGAAGGCGAGCCCGGTGCCAACGGCGTCGGCGCCGGATGGACCATGTATGCGCCGCTGTCGACCTCGGGCCATCCGGGTCCGGCCGTCGATTTCGCGATCCTGGCGCTGCATATCGCCGGTGCGTCGTCGATCCTCGGCGCCATCAATTTCATCACCACCATCTTCAACATGCGCGCGCCGGGCATGACCCTGCACAAGATGCCGCTGTTCGTGTGGTCGATCCTGGTCACCGTGTTCCTGCTGCTGCTGTCGCTGCCGGTTCTGGCCGGCGCCATCACCATGCTGCTGACGGATCGTAACTTCGGCACCACCTTCTTCGCGGCCGATGGCGGCGGCGATCCCGTGCTGTTCCAGCATCTGTTCTGGTTCTTCGGTCACCCCGAAGTTTACATTCTGATCCTGCCCGGTTTCGGCATGATCTCGCAGATCATCTCCACCTTCTCGAAGAAGCCGGTGTTCGGCTATCTCGGCATGGCCTATGCGATGGTCGCCATCGGCGGCATCGGTTTCGTGGTCTGGGCGCACCACATGTACACCGTCGGCATGTCGTCGGCGACGCAGGCCTATTTCGTCGCCGCCACCATGGTGATCGCGGTGCCGACCGGCGTGAAGATCTTCTCCTGGATCGCGACCATGTGGGGCGGCTCCATCGAGTTCAAGGCACCGATGGTGTGGGCGGTGGGCTTCGTGTTCCTGTTCACCCTCGGCGGTGTCACCGGCGTGGTGCTCGCCAATGCCGGCGTCGATCGCGTGTTGCAGGACACCTATTACGTCGTCGCACACTTCCACTACGTGCTGTCGCTCGGTGCCGTGTTCGCCATCTTCGCGGGCTGGTACTACTGGTTCCCGAAGATGTTCGGCTACATGTATTCCGATTTCATCGCCAAGCTGCACTTCTGGGTCACCTTCATCGGCGTCAATCTGGTGTTCTTCCCGCAGCACTTCCTGGGCCTGTCGGGCATGCCACGCCGCTACATCGACTATCCGGATGCCTTTGCCGGCTGGAACCTGGTGTCGTCGGTCGGTTCCTACATCTCAGGCTTCGCGGTGCTGATCTTCATCTACGGCGTGATCGATGCCTTCGTCCGCAAGGAAAAGGCTGCGAACAATCCGTGGGGCGTCGGCGCCACGACGCTGGAATGGACCCTGACCTCGCCGCCGCCCTTCCATCAGTTTGAAGTGCTGCCGCGCATCAAGTAACGGTGCTGCGGCACGTATGTGCCGCCACACCCGCATTGCTTCCGCCGCCTTCCGAGGCCGGCGGAACGCCAGTGACCGAAGTGAGATCGATTTTGTCCGTCCTCGACCAAAACGCCATCGACCTGTCCGGCCCGCGCATCTCTGAAGCCGGCGTGCGGGATTATATCGCTCTGCTGAAGCCGCGGGTGATGTCGCTCGTGGTGTTCACGGCGCTGGTCGGTTATTTCCTGGCGCCGGGCGATCATCACCCGGTGCTGGCGATCACCTCGATCCTGTGCATTGCCATCGGCGGCGGTGCCTCGGGCGCGCTGAACATGTGGTATGAGGGCGACATCGACGCCCTGATGTCGCGCACCGCCAACCGGCCGATTCCGCGCGGTCGCATCACCCGGCCGGAAGCGCTGACCTTCGGCATCGTGCTCGCATTTTTCTCGGTGATGACACTCGGCATCCTGGTCAACTGGTTGTCCGGCGCGCTGCTCGCCTTCACCATCTTCTTCTATGTCGTCATCTACACCATCGGCCTGAAGCGCTGGACCGCCCAGAACATCGTCATCGGCGGCGCCGCCGGTGCGCTGCCGCCCGTGGTCGCCTGGGCCGCTGCATCGGGATCGCTCTCCATGGAGCCGATCCTGCTGTTCCTAATTATCTTCTTTTGGACGCCGCCGCATTTCTGGGCGTTGGCACTGTTCCGGAACGACGACTACGCCCGCGCCGGCGTGCCGATGCTGCCGGTGGTCGCCGGTCCCGATGCCACGCGGCTGCAGATCCTGCTTTATACCGTGGTGCTGGTGGCGACTGCGGTTGCGCCATGGCCGCTGGGTTATTTCTCGGCCGTCTATGGCGTCGCCTCGCTGATCCTCGGTGCCGGCATGATGGTTCTGGCCCTCCAGGTCTATCGCCGCCGCGAAGGCAAGGCAGCGAGCGTGGCCACACGCCGCCTGTTTGCCTTTTCGATCCTCTATCTGTTCGCGCTGTTCGCCATTCTGCTGATCGAGGTGGCCGTCAAGGCTGCCTTGCCGCTGATCTGGTAAGAGGGGCACATGATCCGATGGACACCGAGCGCAAGTCTGATCAGCCCGAGCCTGCCAAGCAGGACGGCATCGTTCTCACCGAGGCTCAAAAGAAAAGCCGGCGCGAGCGCTCGATCGCCATCGCCTGGACGCTCGGTATTCTTGTCGTGCTGTTCTTTGCTGTCACCCTGGTCAAGGGACCGGCGGTTCTCGTCCGGCCGCTGTGAGTGAGATGAGATGACCGAGCCGCATCAGCCAGCCGCCAAGCCGCGCCAAGAAAGACGTTTTTCGCGCGATGTGGTCGTTGCGTCGATCTGCGGTCTGGTCGTCGCCTTCATGGTCGGCGCGTCCTATGCGGCCGTGCCGTTCTACGATTGGTTCTGCCGTGCCACCGGCTTCAATGGCACCACCATGGTCGCCTCCGGTGCACCGACCTCCGGCCCGATCGGCCGCAAGATCCTGGTCCGCTTCGACGCCAATGTCGCGCCCGGCTTGCCGTGGAAATTCGTGCCCGAGCAGAGCGAAGTCGAGGTCCGCATCGGCGAGGTGTTGACCGTGTTCTATACGGTGACCAACCAGTCCGCCCGCACCACCTCGGCCCAGGCGGCCTATAATGTGGCGCCGCTCACGGTCGGTGCGTATTTCCAGAAGATCAACTGCTTCTGCTTCACGGACCAGACCCTGGCGGCGGGCGAGAAGCGCGAGATGCCTGTCGTGTTCTATGTCGATCCGAAACTTGCGACCGATAGCGAAAATGACGGGCTGAACTCGATCACGCTGTCTTACACGTTTTATCCCCTGCGGGATCAGACGCCGAAGCCGGTCGCGGCCTCGGCGACCGATAAAAGCAAGGGCAATCTCTAGAGCATGATCCCGACAAGCGGTTTTCGGATCGCGTCATGCTTCCTGAACGTTATAAAGTTTGAATAACACGCGCCGGCTTCAACCCGGCGCATTTGACGGAGAGAGACACATGGCATCGGCAGATGTGGCGACGGCAGGGGCGGGCACTGCGCATCCCAAGCATCACGACTATCATCTCGTCGATCCCTCGCCGTGGCCGGCGGTCGGCTCGCTGTTCGCCTTCATCATGGCGGTGGGCGCGGTCAGCTGGATGCACAAGATGTATGCCGCGGCGCCTATCGTGTTCGGCATCGGCACGCTCGGCGTGCTCTACACCTTCGCCAGCTGGTGGACCGATGTTGTGAAGGAAGCCCTGCGCGGTGATCACACCCGCGTGGTGCAGCTGCATCACCGCTACGGCATGATCCTGTTCATCGCCTCCGAAGTGATGTTCTTCGTGGCCTGGTTCTGGGCCTATTTCAATGCGTCGCTATTCCCGGCCGATCCGGTTCATGCCACGCGCGAAGCGCTCTTCGGTGGCGTGTGGCCGCCGAAGGACATCCAGACCTTCGATCCCTGGCATCTGCCGCTGTTCAACACACTGATCCTGCTCACCTCGGGCACCACGGTCACCTGGGCGCATCACGCGCTGCTCGAAGGCGATCGCAAGGGTTTGAAATACGGCCTGATCGTCACCATCGCGCTCGGCATCCTGTTTTCTTGCGTGCAGGCGTTCGAATACAGCCACGCGGCCTTTGCCTTCAAAGGCAACGTCTACGGTGCGACCTTCTTCATGGCCACGGGCTTCCATGGCTTCCACGTGCTGGTCGGCACCATCTTCCTGATTGTTTGCCTGTTCCGCGCCTATGCCGGCCACTTCACACCGAAGCAGCATCTCGGCTTCGAATTTGCGGCCTGGTACTGGCACTTCGTGGACGTGGTCTGGCTGTTCCTGTTCGTCACCATCTATGTCTGGGGTTACGGCGGTCCGGTGGCCGGCGCAGCCGCGCATTGATCGGCGGTTAGTGTTACAAAGGGCGGCCTCGTGGCCGCCCTTTTCTGTTGTTGCATGGAAAGATATCGATTTGACGCCTGAGCCTATCGCGGCTGAAGTGAAGCTCGCGCAAACTGTTGCGCGCGGGCTGGCCTGCAAGTGCCCGCGCTGCGGCGAGGGCAAGCTTTATGGTGGCTTCATCACCCTGCGCCCGACATGTGAGCGTTGTGGGCTCGACTATGCCTTCATCGACACCGGTGATGGTCCGGCGATCTTTATCATCATGATCGCCGGCGCCATCGTCGTCGGCGCGGCGCTGATCGTCGAAGTGAAGTACCAGCCGTCGTTCTGG
>SDZE01000558.1 GCA_004173095.1 Bradyrhizobiaceae bacterium | reverse complement strand
CTGCAGCGACCGAGGTGGTCAGTTCCTGCGCGCGCTCGGCAGTGGCCGTCAAGGTCACGGCCGACGCTTCGAGTTCGGTGGAGGCTGACGAAACGGTCTCGACGACCTCGCCGATCATGGTTTCGAAATCGCTGGTGATCTTGTCGACGCGACGACCGCGCTCGATCTTGGCTTCGGCATCGGCCGCAGCCGCCTGGTCCGCCGCACGCTTGTCGATCAGCGCCTGCTTGAACACCTGCAACGCATCACCCATGGTCCCGATCTCGGTCTTCATGCCCTGATGCGGCACGATGGCGGTGAGATCGCCCGCGCCGAGTGCCTGCATCGGCTTCACGATCGAGGCGATACCTTTCGAGACGTCACGCACGAGATAAATGCCAATGCCGATGCCAGCGACAGCCGAGACGGCGATGATCGATGCGATCATGAGGAAGGCTGCATTATAGTCGGTTGCCGCGTCGGCGCCTGCCTTGTCGGCGCCCGTATTGTTCAGGTTCACGAGGCGGGCCAGCAGCGCATCGGCCTTCTGGCCCTGCGGAACAGCCTTGCCGTCATTGAAACCATTGGCTTCGCGCGGGAACGCACCCGGCGGCGTTGCGCGCGACAGCGCGACCACTTGTTCCGCCAGCTTCATGTAGGCGCCCCATTCCTGGGCCCATTGATCGAAGATAGCACGCTCTTCGGCAGAGGTGATCAGCGGCTGATAGGTCTGCCGGGTTTTCAACGACAGATCGTCCTGCACCTTCATGCGCTGTTCGGCAGCAACTTTCGCGTCCATCGCCTCCGAGAGAAGATGGCCGCGCAGAACGGTGCGATAGTTTACGGAAGCCGTTCGCATGTCGCCAAGTGCACGCACGCTAGGCAGCAGGTTCTGTTGGATATCAACCGTCTTTGCGTTGATGTCACTCATCTTGTAGACGGCAAGAATGCCCATGCCGGTCATGCCGACCAACAAGAGTGAAATGACAATCGCAATCTTGCTGCGGATGGACAGGCTGGAAAACATGAGTCGTCATTCCTTCGATGGGAAAATCGTTGGCGTCAGCTTAAAGAGGTGTTCGTTTCTGAAATAAGACGCGTAATGCGTCGCCACCGGCGGGGCCACGGTTTCGTCAAAGCGGAAACCTTTACCCTTCCGTTCTGCATATCAGCACGAGAGTTAAAAAGCGGTTGAGCATTTTGCGCTGCGGCATTTTGCCAACCGCCGTCTGAACCAGCTTGGATTTTGCGATTCTTGAGCAAGCCGTGAGTTCATAACGAGTCTACGACATACAAAAAGCCGACGCTTTCGCGCCGGCTTTCGTTGGCCTTGATGGCGTGCCTTAAGCCGCGCGGACCGCGTTCAGGAAGTTGCTGACTTCCACTTTCAGGCGCGTGCTGTCCGAGGACAGCGATTGCGCCGCCGACAGCACCTGCGACGAAGCCGAACCGGTTTCGCTGGCGCCGCGCTGCACGTCGGTGATGTTGGACGACACCTGCATGGTGCCTTGCGCGGCCTGCTGGACGTTGCGCGAGATTTCCTGGGTCGCCGCGCCCTGCTCTTCCACCGCGGACGCAATGGTCGAGGCGATCTCGGACATCCGGCCGATGGTGTCGCCGATGTCCTTGATGGCGGTGACCGACTCCTGCGTCGCCGCCTGGATGCTGGAAATCTGCATGGAGATTTCGCCGGTGGCCTTGGCAGTCTGTTCGGCCAGCGCTTTGACTTCCGACGCCACGACGGCGAAGCCGCGGCCGGCGTCGCCGGCACGCGCGGCTTCGATGGTCGCGTTCAGCGCCAGCAGATTGGTCTGTCCGGCGATGGTGTTGATGAGTTCGACCACGTCGCCAATGCGCGCGGCGGCTGTCGCCAACTCGCCGACGCGGTCGTTCGTGGTGCGGGCCTGATGCACGGCCTGCCCAGCGATGTTGGCCGACTCCTGCACCTGGCGGCTGATCTCGTTGACCGAAGAAGCCATTTCCTCGGTGGCCGATGCCACGGACTGCACATTCGTCGATGCCTGCTCGGACGCTGCAGCGACCGAGGTGGTCAGTTCCTGCGCGCGCTCGGCAGTGGCCGTCAAGGTCACGGCCGACGCTTCGAGTTCGGTGGAGGCTGACGACACCGTCTCGACGACCTCGCCGATCATGGTTTCAAAGTCGCTGGTGATCTTGTCGACGCGACGACCGCGCTCGATCTTGGCTTCGGCATCGGCCGCAGCCGCCTGGTCCGCCGCACGCTTGTCGATCAGCGCCTGCTTGAACACCTGCAA
>SDZE01000163.1 GCA_004173095.1 Bradyrhizobiaceae bacterium | reverse complement strand
AGATGAAAGGCTTTCCGCCGGTGACCGCAATGGTCGTGCCGGATACGTAGCTCGACAGCGGATCCGCCAGCATCACATAAGCGGTGGCGAGTTCAGCGGGCTGGCCCGGCCGCTTCATCGGCGTCTGCGTCCCGAAATTCTTGACGGCATCGTCCGACATCGTGGACGGAATGAGCGGCGTCCAGATCGGACCCGGCGCCACGGCGTTGGCGCGGATGCCCTTTTCAGCCAGCAACTGCGCCAGGCCGCCGGTGAAGTTCTGGATGGCTCCCTTGGTGGTCGCGTAGGCCAGCAAGGTCGGATTAGGCATATCGGAATTCACCGACGCCGTATTGATGATGGCGCCTCGGCCGGCCTTCATCACCGGAACGGCGGCCTTGGTGAGATAAAACATCGCATGAATGTTGGTGCGGAATGTCAGGTCCCATTCGTCGTCGCTGATATCGCCGATATCCTTGAAGGTCGCCTGATGCGCGGCATTGTTGACCAGGATATCGATGCCACCCAGCGCATCGACCGCCTTCTGCACGATTGCGCGGCAATGGGCGGGATCCGTAATGTCGCCGGGCATCAGCACGGCCTTGCGGCCTTCGGCCTCGACCAGTTGCTTGGTCTGTTCGGCATCGTCGTTCTCGCTGAGATAGGAAATCAGCACATCTGCGCCTTCGCGCGCATAGGCAATGGCCACGGCGCGGCCGATGCCGCTATCGCCGCCGGTGATGATGGCCTTCATGCCTTTCAAACGACCTGATCCGACATAGCTCGTCTCGCCGTGATCGGGCCGCGGCTGCATCAGCTCAGTCGCGCCGGGCATCGGTTGTTTTTGGGACGGAAAGGGCGGCGTGGGGTGGCCCGTGGTCATGCGGTGCTCCGTTTCATCTGGTGGATTCATCATCGCTAACTGTAGCGACAGCTTGTCAGTCGCCAGTGGTGATGCCTGCTTGATGTCGCGCATCGATCTGCAAACTTGAGCGATGAGGACATGTTCCGGGACAGCTTGGCGCCCCTGCGCGCTGAGAGCACCTCGAAGATCAGCATGTGGAACCATGCTGACAAGCGCACATTGCCGGTTCAACAACCCCAACTCATGAGGATCGCTATGAAGAAGTTCACCATCGCGACTGCCGCCGCTTTGTCGATCGCACTGGGTGGTGGCGTGCATGCCCAGTCGGTCGGCGAGAAGACGGGCGTCAACTCGGTGCTCGGTGTCGCGC
>SDZE01000220.1 GCA_004173095.1 Bradyrhizobiaceae bacterium | reverse complement strand
GATGTCGACTGCAGCAATCTCGGCCAAGGCTGTTAGTTATTTTAACGCGCTCTATACGAACAGCGCGTCCAGCCCGATCACTGTCACGGCAAGCTACACGACTAACTCCAGTAGCGGTTCGACAGTCACCCTGACCGGCTCCGGCTCCGTGGCCACCGACTTCATGAAAATGGTCGGCTTTCCGCGCATGAACATCAATAGCGACGTGACCACGACGTGGGGCTCCACACGTATGCGCATTGCCATGGCGCTCGATGTGACGGGCTCGATGGCGTCAAGCAACAAGATGACTGAAATGAAGAAGGCTGCAAAGAGCCTCATCGATACGTTGAGCTCGGCCTCCCGCATGACCGAGGACGTCTATGTTTCGATCGTGCCATTCGCGCAGATGGTGAATGTCGGTTCGAGCAACAAGGATGCTTCCTGGCTCAAATGGGACGACTGGGATGATGCAAACGGCTACTGGACCTACCGGAACAACAAGTGGGTTTGGGTGACCGCGGATCACAGCGGGTGGAACGGCTGCGTTACCGATCGCGACCAGCCCTACGACACGAGAAATGATGCACCGACATCGGCCGCAACCCGCTATCCGGCCAATCAATATGATGCGTGCCCGGACCCTATTCTCGGCATGACCACTGCTTATGGCGCAACCAATACGCAAAAGCTGAAGGATAAAATCGACGATCTTTCGCCAAACGGCGCGACCAATCAGTCGATTGGTATGGCATGGGCTTGGCGCACGCTGCAGGTCGGCGGCGACCCATTCCCGGCGCCGAGCAAGGACTCGAATTATCGGTATACCGACGCGATTATCCTGCTGTCCGACGGCGACAACACCAAGAACCGTTGGTACGGCAACGGTAGCAGTAACTCGCCGGAAGTCGATGCGCGGCAGAGAATCCTTTGCGACAACATCAAAGCAGAACTGGTGAACGGCAAGCGCAAGACGACCATCTACACCATTCAGGTCAATACCGATGGCGGGCCGGATTTTGCCGTCCTCAAATACTGCGCCGACTCCGGACAGTTCTTCGCAACCACGACTGCCACCGGCATCGCCGCGGCTTTCACGGCCATCGGCAACTCGCTCAATGCGCTTCGCGTCTCACGCTAAGCGCGACACACGACCAAACAAAACGCCCGGCCATTTCTGGCCGGGCGTTTTTGGGTTCAGCGAGGATTGTCGCGCTCAGGCAGCAGACGTCATCTTCGCCATGACGCTTTCGAACGGTTTGCTGGCTTGCCTCGCAAGGTCGGCATAGAGGCCGCCGATCTTCTGCCCTTCGGCCATGAAATTTTCATAGGCCATCCGGGCATAGTCGCCCTGGATCTCGATGGCCTTTTCCATCGACTTGACGGTCGCAAGCTCCGTCACCATGGCGTTGCCGTCTTCCATCGACTTCTTGGCATAATCGCCAACCGCAGCCGCGATGGCCTGGGCATTGCCGCCCATCTCTGCAGCGGTCGCGACGGCACTGGCAAAATGCTCCCGGCCAAAGAGTTGCAAATCTTCGATCTTGATCATCTGAAATTCCTTTCCGGACCTGGTCCGGACCGCAGAAGCAGGCGATAGAACCCGCCACCATTGGTCAGCCCGCATCTATCCCGCAACGCACAATTGGGTCAAGAATGCCGTGCATCGCGAAATCCGCGCATTTTTGCTGCGAATTGCGGGCGAATCTCGGGGTGCAGCGCAAGATTTGCTTAACTGTTTGGCAACCCGGGCGACCTACTCTTGATTCCTGCATTGATGCTTAACGGCCGCGCGCCCAAAAACGCCGTGAGCACATGCTCTTAGCCAGAATGGCAAGGTCGAGATTGCCTTCCGTCGAGAGCATGCTCAGGCTGACCAGAAAACTGAGACGAACCTCCGGTTGTCGGGCATAATTTAGCCTTACCGGTGGGGAAATGAGACCGATCTGACGGGGAAGTCCATGCTTCGCACAACCATCGCTTCGTCGCGCACCCTTCGTGTGTGCGTACTGGGACTTGCAACCATCAGCATTGCTGTCGCCTTTACGGTCGATACCGCCGATGCCCGGCGCCGCCACAAGTCGAAAAGTCACGTCACACGGGTGTCGAGCTACAACCCTGCTTTCGCAACCATCATGGTCGACGGCAATTCGGGTGCCGTGTTGCAGGCAACCAATCCGGACGCGCTGCGCCATCCGGCATCGCTCACCAAGATCATGACGCTGTATATGCTGTTCGAGAAGCTCGAACAGGGCAAGCTGTCGCTCGACAGCGAAATGGACGTATCGCAGCACGCCTCGATGCAGTCGCCGACCAAACTCGGCCTTCGCCCGGGCCAGACCCTGCGGGTGGAGGACGCCATCAAGGGCCTCGTGACCCGCTCGGCCAACGACGCCGCCGTGGTCATCGCCGAAGCGATTGCCGGCGACGAAGACGATTTTGCCAAAGCGATGACCCGCAAGGCGCGCGCGCTCGGCATGAGCCGCACCGTCTATCGCAACGCCTCCGGCCTGCCCGATGATGCCCAGGTCACCACGGCCCGCGACCAGTCGGTGCTCGGCCGCGCCATTCAGGATCGTTTTCCGCGCTATTATCGCTACTTCGCCACCGCCTCCTTTAATTTCCGCGGCAAGAACATCCGCAACCACAATCGCCTGATCGGATCGGTCGAAGGCGTTGATGGCATCAAGACCGGCTATACCCGCGCCTCCGGCTTCAACCTGGTGTCGTCGATGAAGCGCGGCAATCGCCACCTGGTGGGCGTCGTGCTCGGCGGCCGCAGCGGCGGCTCCCGTGATGCCGCCATGCGCACGCTGCTGGCCGACAATCTCGACAAGGGCGCCACCCGCCGCACCGTCGCCGCCATCACTGAGCGCAGCCCGGCCGATGCCGCTACCGAAGTCGCCGAAGTCGAGGCGAAGTCGCGCCCGACCGAGACCAAGCAGATGAACGGTGCCATTCAGGTCGCATCGGCTGCACCGCCTTCGGTTGAGCCGGAGCCCGCCGCAGCCCCGGCCCGTCCAGCCGCTGCTGCCGCGATCCCCAACCGCTCCTTCCTAGCTGCGGCCACCGCCGCCGTGCCGCCCGCACCGGTGCCCAATGCCCGCAAGTCCGAGCCCGCGCTGAACAGCGGCGTGATCCAGTCAGAAGCGATCTCGACGATTCCCGGCGCTGCCGAACCGATGAAGCCGGTCCGCGTCCGCACCGTGCAGGTCAAGTCGGGCCAGTATCGTGTGGCCTCGGCGGGTGGAGAAACGCCGGTCGCCACCAGTTCGGTCGCCGCGCAGGAAATCCGTTCGCCCGAAACCACCAACTCGCTCTATGCCCGTTCGGAAATGCCGCGCCAGCCTGCCGGTCACGGTACCGGTAACGGCATCCTCGGCGTATTGCCGGCATCCGGAGCCGCCCAGGGCGGGACAACGATGGCCTATGCGGCACCGGCCTCCGTTCCGGCGCCTTCTCCTGCTCCGCAGGCGGTGCAGCAGGCCGGCTCGATCAAGCCCGCCGCGACCCATTCTGGCTGGATCATCCAGGTCGGCGCGCTGGGAAGCGAAGGCGAAGCCAAGACACGCCTCGATGCCGCCCGCGAGAGCGCCCGCAATGCGCTCGGCAAAGCCGATCCGTTCACCGAAACCGTCGGCAATGGTTCGCGCAAGCTGTACCGGGCGCGTTTCGCCGGGCTCGACCGCGATCAGGCCGAAGCCGCCTGCAAGACCCTGAAGCGCTCGGACATTCCCTGCATCACCATCAAGAACTGAACGCCTCACCTTCAGAGCACTCAACGACAAAACGGCCGGGACGATGTCCCGGCCGTTTTGTTTTTCAGGATGAATAAATCCTGCACCCGCAACCTCTCGTCAAGAAATCCCGGCTACAAAAACAGACGGGAATTGATCGATCACGCCGGCCAACGGCGGACGACGGGGCGTCCCACAGAGAACGGAAGCAACTCGCAGTCGATAGCGTAAAGCGTTCTGGAGTTAGCTGCGATGCGTGCGAAGCAAAGTATCCTTGGCCTCGTTGACCCGAGCCGCCAGATACGTAGAGCCCCCTTGATCGGGATGCAGTTTCTTCATGAGGGAGCGGTGCGACCGGCTGATCTCGTCACGGCTCGCCCCCGGCTTCACGCCAAGGATCTGATAGGCCTCCTCGTCCGACATTTTGCCCGACGCCGTGCGCCCGTCATTCCGTCCTGCCGCATTGCCCTGCGCGTATTGACGCCAGCCGGGAAACCGGCGGTCAAGCTGAGCTTCGGCCATGCCGCCGCCGAACGGCGCCCAGCCCAGCAGGCCAGCGCCAAATAGCCCGACGGGAATCGCCACCCACAATTCGCCCCGCAATCCGGTGAACGCCGCCGCCGCCAGGCAGAGCACGCCGCCGGCGATTTTGACGGCCCGTGCCAGCAACGCCGGATTCGCCGAGCGAAGCGTCTGCAGCAGCATATAGAGGACGAATACGGCGACGGCGCCGGCGATGAGCGTGGGCATCTGCGATCAATAGTCGGTTGTGCGCAGGCTGGGAAGCGACACGACGCAGCGCAGGATGCGGAACAGCGCGACATTACGTGTCATGCGCGACTGGAATGGTGCCGGCAGAGAGGATTGAACTCCCGACCTTCGGTTTACAAAACCGCTGCTCTACCGCTGAGCTATGCCGGCCCGAGGATCGACGAATGGCAATCCGTCGGGGTCCATTTGAGGGCGCCTCGGGATGCCTGATCCTGCGTTGCGCCGTCCATTATCAGAGTTGTCCGCACGCGGCTACTGGTCAGCCGACGCTTCCGGCTTTTCCACCGGGATCTCGGCATTTCCACGTCCGCTCAAAGCCGGCCGCACAGCAGCAGCACGTTGACCGCGCAGGCCGCCAGCAGCGCCACCGTCAGCGCCGTCTGAACCCCGTTGCACCAGATATGGTCGATCATTCTCATCACCCGAAGACCATCGGGCGATTCTAGCCAAAGAGTCTCGCGGCTTATTTTTGCGGGGATTCAGAACTCGTTTACCTTCGATTCCGCATCCCCGCCTGAGGAGCGACCAGCAAAAAGGCCGGCGTGAAGCCGGCCTTTCGCCGAACCGGGTTGCCGGTTCGAATCTGCAAGTTTCTCGGCGAGACGCTCAGTACCGAGCGACCATCGGGCCACCCCAGCCGAAGCGATAGTTCAGACCGGCCTTGATGGTGTGCTCGTCATTGTTGAAGCTCGTGCTGCCGGCCGGGAATGCGGTCGAGGTGAGCGTGGTGTTGCCGAAATTGTAGTACTGATACTCGATCTTACCCGACCAGTTCGGCGTGAACATGTATTCGAGACCGCCACCGACAGTATAGCCGTCCTTGCTGTTGCCATCGACTGCGATCGGCGTCGCGCCGACCGGCGCCGTCACGACCAGATCGTTGTTGCCGCGCCAGGCGTAACCGCCCTTGGCGTAAAGCATAGCGGGACCCCAGGTGTAGCCGAGGCGACCGGTGACCGAGCCGAGCTCACTATTGTTGCCGGTGACGGTGGTGCCGTTCGGATACAGAAAGCCGGTGTTGTTGCTGCCCATCCAGCTATAGTTGGCCTCGATGCCGAGCACCCAGTTGGTGGCGAACTGATAGTCGTAACCGCCCTGCACACCGCCCATGAAGCGACCACTGTCGCTGGTCAGGCTGTTGCTGTCGCCGAACGCGCCGCCGACATGACCGCCGATGTAGAAGCCGGTCCAGTTATACACCACCGCCGGAGCCGTATAGGCGGGTGCCTTGGTGTAGGTGCGGGCCGGCAAATCGGCAGCGAAGGCCGAGGTGGAAGCGGCAGCGACAGCCACGAGAGCCGACGCGCTCAGCAAAAACTTTTTCATGAGTAGTCCCCTGTGTTGCGTTGTTATGATCAGAAAACAAGGTGGCGGTAATTTGGTTGCTTCGGGGCGTTCCACGTCGTG
>SDZE01000377.1 GCA_004173095.1 Bradyrhizobiaceae bacterium | reverse complement strand
GTCTTGTCGCAACCACCGATCACGACGACCGCATCCATCGGCTGGGCGCGGATCATCTCCTCGGTATCCATCGCCATCAGATTGCGCAGATACATCGAGGTCGGATGCGCAAAGCTCTCGCCGATCGAGATGGTCGGAAACACCATCGGCAGCGCGCCGGCCAGCATCACGCCCCGCTTCACCGCCTCGATGATCTGCGGCGAGTTGCCGTGACAGGGATTGTAATCGCTATGGGTGTTGGTGATGCCGACGATCGGGCGATCCAGCGCATCGTCGGAATAGCCCATCGCCTTGATGAAGGCCTTGCGCAGGAACAGCGAGAATCCGGCATCGCCGTAACTGGTGAGCCCTTTGCGCAATCCATCCGCCATCGTCGCGTTTCCCAATGCTAGTTTTGAATGTTTCTTATGAAGCGGCTGGGAAGGATGTCAATGCGAAGCCGTAGGGTGGGCAAAGCGCAGCGTGCCCACCAACTTATTGCGGCGAATGATTTGGTCGGCACGCTGCGCTTTGCCCACCCTACAGGTTACCTCGGCGTCCAAACTTTGCTGAAATCGCCGGCGAACTCGGCGCTGCAAAACGCGCCGCCTTGATAGAAATCGCCGACCGGATCAGGCTTCAGCTTCGCCTGTTCCGCCATCGCATGATCGCGAAAATCTTCGCCCTTCCCTGTCGGGCGATAGCCGAGCTCATAGGCGCGCGTATTGTCCCACCAGGCGCGTTCGTTATACGAGGCGCCATACAGCACCTCGAAATGAATGTCGGGATGTTCGAGCCCGATCTGGCAGAGCTGCACCAGATCCTCAGGCTTCAGCCAGATCGACAATCGGCGCTGATCGAGCGGGGCATCGCCGAAATTGCCGATCCGCAGGCATGTCACCGACAGGCCATGCTTGTCGGCATAGAGCGCGCCGAGCGCCTCGCCGAACACCTTGCTGACACCGTAGCGACTATCCGGGCGTGCGGTGACGTCGGGCGGAATTTTCGTATGGCGCGGATAGAAGCCGACGGCATGGTTCGACGACGCAAACACAATGCGCTTGACGCCTTTACGCCGGGCAGCTTCGAACAGATTGTAGCAGCCGATGATATTGGCTTGCAGGATGGTGTCCCACGGCCCTTCCACCGAGAAACCACCGAAATGCAGGATGCCATCGACGCCTTCACAGATGGCTTCGACGGCAGCGGGATCGGCGAGATTGGCCTGTTTGAATGT
>SDZE01000016.1 GCA_004173095.1 Bradyrhizobiaceae bacterium | reverse complement strand
CAGGCAGCCGGCATCGTGGTTCGCGATCCCGACGGCTTTCGCTTCTTCGCAGCGTCTCACCGGTTCAACGCGCTGGATGGCCAGATCTTCCGCAATGCGCGTGAGGCCGAACGCGCCGCTTTCCAGGCTGCCCAAGGCTTGTGGGTCGCAGGCACGCCGATCGTCGTCACACCGGTCGCGGCCACTGCCGCATAAGGAGCTTCCGTGTCCCGGACGCGCTGCAGCGTGCCACGCTGCTGCGCAGAGCCGGGACCGTCAACAACCCCGGCGCCCGATATGGTCCCGGCTCTGCGAAGCGGCACTGCATGCCGCATCGCGTCTGGGACACAGTAAGCGTTGACCCGCATCGCCGACATCACCACCATGGATGCAATCCACGAGGTGCTGATGTGACTGCCGGGCTTCCCCATCGCCAATCCGAAATTCTCAACCACGCGCGCGCCCATGGTCGCGTCATGGTCGATGATCTGGTCCGCCGCTTCGAAGTCTCGGCGCAGACCATCCGCAAGGACCTCAACGACCTCTGTGACCAGCGCCTGCTGACGCGTATCCATGGCGGCGCCATCGTGGCATCCGGCACGGAAAACCTCGCTTATGAAGCGCGCCGATTCGTGGCCGCCGAGGAGAAGAAAGCGATCGGCGTCGCCGCTGCCGCGGAAATTCCCAATGGGTCGTCGCTGTTCATCAATATCGGCACCACCACCGAGGAAGTCGCGGCGGCGCTGACCGGCCACGAAAACCTGCTGGTCATCACCAACAACCTCAATGTCGCGATGATGCTGTATCGGCATCCGCAGATCGAGGTGGTGGTCGCCGGCGGCACCGTGCGCCGCGCCGATGGCGCCGTGACCGGCTCCACCGCGATCAAGCTGATCGGCCAGTTCAAGGTCGATTACGCGATCATCGGCGCCTCGGCGATCGACGAGGAGGGCGCGCTGCTCGATTTCGACTATCGCGAGGTGCAGGCGGCACAGGCGATCATCGCCAATGCCCGCAGCGTGATGCTGGTGTGTGACTCCACCAAACTGCGCCGGAGTGCGGCGGTCCGCATCGCCCATCTCAGCCAGATCCACACCTTCGTCACCGACGTGCCGTTGCCGCCAGGCCTGCAGGACATCTGCCGCAGCCGCGGCGTCAAGGTGATCGAGGCAATGCCGGGATCAGGGGAAGAGACCGGCGAACTCGATCCCGAGCCGACCGTGCTCTAGGGCGTTCGGCTGCATCCGGTTGATCATCTGTCCTGCCCGGCGTCATTGCGAGGAGCGTAGCGACGCGGCAATCCAAAGGCCTCAAGCGAAGGCTGGATTGCTTCGTCGCAAGGGCTCCTCGCAATGACGGCTGAAGGGACGCGTATCAGAGTACCTTTCCCTGGAACATGCGGAACGGGGCTGTTCGGCGCCGAAAATCCCCATTGCTTTCGTTTTCTCTTGTGCTTTAATCGCAAACGAAAGCCAAATCGCTGAAAGCGAAGGTGGCACGTCTGCGCAGGCAGGCGAATGATGCAGAGAGGGGAAGCCGGGTGGGTCAGATCTACGACCTCGCAATCATTGGTGGCGGCGTGAACGGCTGCGGGATCGCCCGCGATGCGGTCGGCCGCGGCAATTCCGTGTTTCTCTGCGAGATGAAGGATCTGGCGTCGGGCACCTCGTCCTGGTCCACCAAGCTGATCCATGGCGGCCTGCGCTATCTCGAATATTACGATTTCAAGCTGGTCCGGCACGCGCTGCTGGAGCGCGAGGTGCTGTGGGCGATCGCGCCGCACATCATCCGCCCGCTGCGCTTCGTGCTGCCGCATCATGCCGGTTTGCGGCCGGCCTGGCTGCTGCGGCTCGGCTTGTTTCTGTACGACCATATCGGCGGTCGCAAATTGCTGCCGGCGACGCGCACGCTCGATCTCGACAATGACGAGACCGGCAAGCCGCTGACCCCCGGCCGCTTTCATCGTGGCTTCGAATATTCAGACTGCTTCGTCGATGACGCCCGCCTGGTCGTGCTCACCGCGCGCGACGCCGCCGACCGCGGTGCCGAGATCCGCACCCGCAGCCGCGCGACGGAGATCCGGCAGGCCGACGGCATCTGGCAGGTGACGGTGGAGAACGTGCTGACCCATGAGCGCAACACCATTCGTGCGCGCACGCTGGTCAATGCCGGTGGGCCATGGGTGGCGAACATCCTGGCCACCGGCGCTGGCGTCAATGCGAAGGCGAAGATCCGCCTGGTACAGGGCTCGCACATCATCGTGCCGAAGCTCTACGCGCATGATCGCGCCTATATCTTCCAGAACGCCGACGGCCGCATCATCTTCGCGATTCCGTATCAGAACGACTTCACGCTGATCGGCACCACCGATGTCGATTATCACGGCGATCCCGCCGAGGTGAAAATCACGCCGGATGAGATCGCCTATCTGTGCAGCTCGGTCAGCGAATATTTTGCCAAGCCGGTGCTGGCCGAGGATGTGGTCTGGACCTATTCCGGCGTTCGTCCGCTGTATGACGACGGCGCCAGCGACGCCAAGGCGGCGACCCGCGATTACGTGTTCGAACTGGATCTGCCCGGCGGCGCGCCGTTGCTGTCGATCTATGGCGGCAAGATCACCACCTATCGCCGGCTCGCCGAAGAGGCGCTGCAGAAGCTTGCGCCTTATCTGAAGGGCAACAAGGCGCAGGAAGGCTGGACCGCGGATGCGCCGCTGCTCGGCGGTGATTTCGACGTCTCGTCGGTGGATGCCTTGGTCGATGAAGTCCGGCGCGCCTATCCGTTCCTGACGCCGGCTCATGCCAGTCGCCTCGTTCATGCCTATGGCACCCGTGCTGCAAAACTTCTCGCCTCGGCGAAGTCGATGGCCGATCTCGGTCATGACTTCGGTGCCACATTGACCGAGCGTGAAGTGCGCTATCTGATGGCCAATGAATGGGCCGTGAGCGCCGAAGACATCGTCTGGCGACGCTCCAAGCTCGGCCTGCGTTTGTCGGGGGAGGAGATCGTGGCGCTCGACGCGTGGCTCTCTCTGCAACGTGATGAAACGACCGTCTCGCAAGCGGGAGCGCGCGCATGAGCGTCACGCTCGATCATGTCTCGCAGATGGTGGATGGCGTCACGACGATCCGCGACGTGTCGCTGACCCTGGAGCGTGGCAGTCTCAGTGTGCTGCTCGGGCCGACATTGTCGGGCAAGACATCGATCATGCGGCTGCTCGCCGGGCTCGACAAGCCCGCACAGGGCCGTGTGCTGGTGGACGACAAGGATGTCACCGGCATCGACATCCGCAAGCGCTCGGTGGCGATGGTCTACCAGCAGTTCATCAATTATCCCTCGCTCACCGTGTATGAGAACATCGCCTCGCCGCTGCGCGTGCAGGGCAAGCCGAAAGCCGAGATCGAGACGCGCGTGCGCGAGGCTGCGGCACTGCTCAAGCTGGAACCATATCTGAAGCGCACGCCGCTGCAGCTTTCCGGCGGCCAGCAACAGCGCACCGCGATCGCCCGTGCGCTGGTGAAGAACGCCGATCTGGTGCTGCTCGACGAGCCGCTCGCCAATCTCGATTACAAGCTGCGCGAGGAACTGCGCACCGAGTTGCCGAAGATCTTCGAGGCCTCCGGTGCGATCTTCGTTTACGCGACCACCGAGCCGTCGGAAGCGCTTTTGCTGGGCGGCCGTACCGTCTGCCTGTGGGAAGGCGAGCTGCGCCAGTTCGGCGAGACGCCGAAGGTCTATCGCAGGCCCGACACGCTGAAGGTCGCGGAAATCTTTTCCGATCCGCCGCTCAACACGGTCGGTATCACGAAAAAAGGCGACAGCGTGCAGTATGCGGGCGGGGTCACTGCGCCGGCGAGCGGGCTCTATGCGTCGCTTGCCGATGGCAGCTATCGCATCGGCTTTCGCGCCCATCAGCTCGGCGTCGTGGCTCAGGCCGCGCCCGGCCAACATGTGTTCGCATCCGAAGTGACCGTCACCGAAATCACCGGCTCGGAGAGCTTTGTCCATGTCAGGCACGATGCCTCGAACTGGGTCTCGGTGCTGCAAGGCATCCATGAATTCGTGCCCGACGACCGGCTCGATGTCATGATCGATCCCGCCAACATTTTCGTCTTCGACAGCAGCGACCGTCTGGTCGCAGCACCGGCGATGTAGGAGCGCACCATGGCCCGCATCGATCTCGTCGATCTCGCACAATCCTACAGCGGCAACGATGCCGATCCGGAATCGTTTGCGCTGAAGCCGATCTCCATGACCTGGCGGCAAGGCGGCGCCTATGCGCTGCTCGGGCCAAGCGGCTGCGGCAAGACCACGCTGCTCAACATGATCTCCGGCATCGTCACGCCGACCCGCGGCCAGATCCTGTTCGACGGCGTGGACATCACGCCGCTGCCGACGCAAAAGCGCAACATCGCACAGGTATTCCAGTTTCCGGTGATCTACGACACCATGACCGTGGGCGAAAATCTGGCGTTCCCGCTCAAGAATCGCGGCATGCCGAAGCCGCAGATCGATGCGCGGGTCGCCGAGATCGGCGATCTGCTCGATCTCACGCCGTATCTCAACCGCAAGGCGACGCGGCTGACGCCGGACGCCAAGCAGAAAATCTCGCTCGGCCGCGGTCTGGTGCGCAACGACGTTGCCGCCGTGCTGTTCGACGAGCCGCTGACGGTGATCGATCCCGCGCTGAAATGGGAGCTGCGCTCGAAGCTGAAGGCGCTGCACCGCGCGCTGGATCTCACCATGATCTACGTCACCCACGATCAGACCGAAGCGCTGACCTTCGCGGATACGGTGGTGGTGATGCATGACGGCCGCGTGGTGCAGTCGGGCACACCGCAGGAGCTGTTCGACAAACCGGCGCACACATTCGTGGGCTATTTCATCGGCTCGCCGGGCATGAACATCGTGCCGGCTGAGGTCAGCGGCCGGCAGGCGCGCATCGGCGGCCACGCCATCCAGCTCGAGCGCAGCTATGACGCGCTGCCGTCGGGCGCGACCATTGAGGTCGGCATCCGCCCCGAATTCGTCCATGTCGCCGCACCGGCGCCCGATCTCCTCACTGCTCGTATCGACCGCATCGACGATCTCGGCCGCATCCGGTTCGCCCGCGTGCGCATCGGCGGCGTCAAATTCGCGGCGCGTGTGCCGGACGGGTTCTCGCCGGCCGGCGACGATGTCGGCCTGGTGTTCGATGCGGCCCGGGTGCACGTTTACGCCGACAGCCGCATCATCGAAGGCCAACATCCCGAGGGTCGTGCGTGATGGACAAGACCGTCAACAACAAGGCCTGGTTTCTCGTCCTGCCGGTGTTTCTGATCGTCGCGTTTTCGGCGGTGCTGCCGCTGATGACAGTGGTGAATTATTCGGTGCAGGACACCTTCGGCAACAACCAGTTCTTCTGGAACGGCGTCGGCTGGTTCAAGGAGCTGCTCGATCCCTCCAGCGATCTCGGCGGCCGCTTCTTCGCATCGCTGGGGCGCAATCTTGCTTTCTCCGCCATCATCCTGGCGATCGAGGTGCCGCTCGGCATTCTGGTGGCACTGTCGATGCCGCGCGATGGCTGGCGCGTTGCCGCGTGTCTGGTGATCATGGCGTTGCCATTGTTGATCCCATGGAACGTGGTCGGCACCATCTGGCAGATTTTCGGCCGTCCCGATATCGGCTTGCTCGGCTATACGCTGAATGCCATGGGCTGGAACTACAATTACGTGTCCAACGAGTTCGATGCCTGGGCCACCGTGATCGTGATGGATGTCTGGCACTGGACCAGTCTCGTTGCGCTGCTGTGCTATGCCGGCTTGAAGTCGATCCCGGACGCCTATTACCAGGCGGCGCAGATCGATGGCGCGTCGCGCTGGGCGGTGTTTCGCGCCATCCAGCTGCCGAAGCTCAATCGCGTGCTGCTGATCGGCGTGTTG
>SDZE01000248.1 GCA_004173095.1 Bradyrhizobiaceae bacterium | reverse complement strand
GCGCGGAGCGTGGCGGCGTCCATGATGTCTCTCCCTGTGATCTGTTGGTTGCAGCTTTAATCGTGTGGCGAATCGAAGTCACCACCAGGCGCCGACGGCCTCGGCAGGCGCCGCGTCTGGAAGGTCGCGATCGAGCGAACGGTCGAGCGCTGTGAGCACGCGTTTTTTCACCGCGTCGAACAAGGGCGAAGCGCGATCACGCGGGCGGGCGAGACCGACATCGATCTCCGCGAATAAACGTCCCGGCCGCGGACGCATCACCAGCACCCGATCGGCCAGCACCACCGCTTCGTCCACATCATGGGTGACGAGGATCAGGGTCGGGCGCGTATCGGCCCAGAGATCGAGCAGGTGGTCCTGCAGATCGCGCCGCGTGAACGCATCGAGGGCCGAGAACGGCTCGTCGAGCAGCAACACTTCCGGCTGCGGCACCAGCGCGCGGGCGATGGCAACGCGTTGCGCCTGGCCGCCGGACAATTCGCGCGGCCATGCCTTGGCTTTATCGGACAGGCCGACGCGGGCCAGCGCCTGCGCGACCTTGTCGCGACGTGCGGCGGCGGGAAGATCGGCGAGGCCGAAGCCGATATTGTCGGCGACATTGAGCCAGGGCAGCAGCCGCGGCTCCTGGAAAATAATGCCGATCTTTTCATGCGGCGCGGTGATGGCGATGTCATCGACGCGGATGGTGCCGGTGGAGGCGCGATCGAGTCCCGCGACGGCACGCAGCAGTGTGGATTTTCCGCAGCCGGAGCCACCGATGATGGCGACGATCTCACCCTGCGGAATCCGTGCGTTGAACGACTCCAGCGCATGCACGCCGTTGGGATAGGTCTTGCCGACTTTGTCGAGGCTGAGCATCAGCTGTCTCCGCCTGGTCGGAAGGCATCCTGCCAGCGCAGCAGCGGCGCGGTGAGGCGCTCGATCAGCCAGTCGGTGGTCTTGCCGAGCAGCGCGAAGATGGTGATGGCGGCGAGGATCTGCGCGGGTTTGCCGAGTTGCTGGCCGTCGATCAGCAGATAGCCCAGCCCTTCTGACGCGCCCATGAATTCGGCGGCCACCACGAACATCCAGCCAAGGCCGAGACCGACGCGCAGCGCGACCACATAGGCCGGCAACACGGCCGGCAGCAGGATGCGGCGGATCATCGCCGGTCCGGACAGCCGAAAGGTGCGGCCGACCTCGACGATCTTGCGATCGACCGAGAGGATGGCGCCCATGACGCCGAGATAGACCGGGAAGAACACGCCGACGGCGATCAGCGCGACTTTCGAGGTTTCGAAAATGCCCAGCCACAGGATGAACAGTGGCACCCAGGCAATGGAGGGGATGGCGCGCAAAGCCTGCACGGTGGGATCGAGCAGCCGACGCGCGATGCCCCAATAGCCGGACACGGCGCCGAGCAACGTGCCGGCGATGACGCCGAAGCCGAATCCCGCGGCGACCCGGAACAGCGTGGTGGTGACGTGCTTGGTCAGCTCGCCGCTGCGCGCCAGCTCGACGATGGTGGCGAACACGCGCGATGGCGGCGGCACCAGCCGGCCGTTCGACCAGCCGGCCCAGACCGCAAGCTCCCAGGCGAGCGCAAGCGTGACGGGAACGACGATGCCGAGCGCCGGCCGCGCAAAGCGCTGCCAGCGTCCGGACTCATATCGCTGCGCCGGCGCTTCCGCCGTTGCTGCCGGTGAATCGAGGGCGATGCTCATCAGCTCTTCGGCAGCGGGATCTGGTCATCGATCAGAGCATCGACGGTCGCCTTCACATCGACCTTGGCATCGATCACGCCGGCCTGCTGCAGCGCGAGGCCGGCCGCGAGGATCGACTCACGCTGCGGCGCGCCGATGCGGCTATGGGTGAGTTCGGTGCGCTCCTTGAGCTGCTTGTCGACCACGGCCTCGGGCAGCTTGGTGACACCGATGAAAGCCTTCTTCAGCTCGGGATAATTCTCCAGCGCATATTTTCGCGCGTCTTCGTAGACGGCCAGCACGCGTCGGGCGGCGTCGGGATGGTCTTTCAGGAACTGCTCGCGCACATTGAGGATGCCCCAGGTGTTGGCATCCGGCTTGCGGAAGAACAGTTTCGCGCCGTCCTCCACCTCGGCCTGCGCCATCATCGGATCGAGCCCGGCCCATGCATCGACATCGCCGCGGATCAGCGCCGCCTTGCCGTCGGCATGCTGCAGCAGCACCGGGGTGATGTCCTTGTCGGTGAGCTTGGCATCGAGCAGTGCGCGCACCAGGAAGATGTGCGGATCGGTGCCGCGGGTCACGGCGACGCGCTTGCCCTTGAGGTCGGCGACGGAAGCGATCTTGGAGTCCTTGGCAGTTACCAAGGCCGTCCATTCCGGCCGCGAATAGACATAGACCGATTTGATCGGGTTGCCGTTGATCCTGGCCACCAGCGCGGCGGAGCCGGCAGTGGAGCCGAAATCGATCGAGCCGGCATTGAGGAATTCGAGCGCCTTGTTGGAGCCGGCCGATTGCACCCAGGTGATCTTGATATTGTCCTTGGCGAATTCCTTCTCCAGCAGGCCGTTCTGCTTGAGGATGATGGACACCGGATTATAGGTCGCCCAGTCCAGCCGGATTTCCTTGAGCGGATCGGCCGCAAAACCGGCGGTAGGCAGCAGCGCCGCGGCGACAATCAGACCGGCGACGGCGCGCCGTGATAGGCTGAACATTCTCATCTCCCTGACATCATCTTGATTTCTGCGCGCCGACATCACCTGTCCAACCCGCCGGCAGCGGTGGGCGCCACTGCGGTGCGGTGCAAAAACATCTTTGAATTTCAATTACTTATTGGCTCTCGTCAACGAGAAGATATGATGCGTCCGCGCGCGCTGTTCGAGGATTCCATTTCCCCGATTGCGCAAATGGCAGCATGAACTAACTGTTGGCCTACAATCACCGTGACAGCGCTGGCGCCGTCCGATATTCGGGATGGCTATGGATACTGCTGTGGCTGAAGCCGAGACGGCCCCCGACGTCGCATTCGATACCGTGCGCATTGCCGCTGATATCGACGCGCTCGCCGCGGAGCATCGCGGCAAGAACGACCTGTTTCGCGCTGCACTGGCGCGGATGCTGAAGGCCGAGATGACGACGGCGCGCGAAGCCGCCGAAGCGGTGCTGCTCAAGGATCGCCATGGCCGGCGCTGCGCCGAGCGGCTCTGCGACGTGCAGGACGACATCATCCGCCTGCTGTTCAATGCAGCGACCAAGCATCTCTATCATTCGCCGCTTCCGTCGAGCGGCGAACGGATGTCGGTGGTCTCCACCGGCGGCTATGGCCGGGGGCTGATGGCGCCGGAGTCCGACATCGATCTGCTCTTCGTGCTGCCCTACAAGCAGACCGCCTGGGGCGAGCAGGTCGCCGAGGTCATTCTCTATTGCCTGTGGGACATGGGGCTGAAGGTCGGCCACGCCACGCGTTCGGTGGATGAATCGATCCGCCAGGCGCGCGGCGACATGACGATCCGCACCGCCATCCTCGAGACTCGCTTTCTGGCCGGCGACAAGGCGCTGTATGAAGAACTGGTCACCCGTTTCGACGCCGAGGTCGTGCAGGGCACCGCGGCCGAATTCGTCGCTGCCAAATTGGCTGAGCGCGAGGAGCGGCATCGCCGCGGCGGCCAGTCGCGTTATCTGGTCGAGCCCAACGTCAAGGACGGCAAAGGCGGGCTGCGCGATCTGCACACCGTGTTCTGGATCGCAAAATACGTCTATCGCGTGCGCGACAGCAAGGAGCTGGTGGCACGCGGCGTGTTCGATGCGCAGGAATATCGCACCTTCAAGCGCTGCGAGGATTTTCTGTGGTCGGTCCGCTGCAACATCCACTTCCTGACCAAGCGGCCGGAAGAGCGGCTCTCGTTCGATCTGCAGCGCGAGATCGCACAACGGCTCGGCTATACCTCGCATCCCGGCATGCAGGACGTCGAGCGCTTCATGAAGCACTACTTCCTGATCGCCAAGGAGGTCGGCGATCTTACCGCGATCCTGTGTGCCAAGCTCGAAGACCAGCAGGCCAAGCCGGCGCCGGCACTGACGCGGATGATGGCCAAGCTGCGGCCCGACACCAAGCGGCGCCGCGTGCCCGGCAGCGATGCCTTCATCATCGATAACAACCGCATCAATCTGGCCGCGCCGGATGTGTTCGCGGAAGATCCGGTCAATCTGCTGCGGTTCTTCCGGCTGGCGCAGAAGAACAATCTCGCCTTTCATCCCGATGCGATGCGCACCGCGACGCGTTCGCTGCGCCTGATCACGAAAGAGGTGCGGGAAAATCCGGAGGCCAACAAGATCTTCATGGAGATCCTGACCTCGGACAATGCCGAGGTGGTGCTGCGGCGGATGAACGAGACCGGCGTGCTCGGCCACTTCATCCGCGCCTTCGGCCGCATCGTCTCGATGATGCAGTTCAATATGTATCACCACTACACGGTGGATGAGCATCTGCTGCGCTGCATCGGCATCCTTCAGGAAATCGAGCGTGGCGGCAACGACGAGTTCGTGCTTGCCTCCGATCTGATGCGCAAAATTCGCCCGGAGCATCGCGCGGTGATCTATGTCACCGTGCTGCTACACGATATCGCCAAGGGGCGGCCGGAAGATCACTCTGTCGCCGGCGCGAAAGTGGCGCGACGGCTGTGTCCGCGGCTCGGCTTCAATGCCGGCGATACCGATCTGGTCGCCTGGCTGATCGAGGAACATCTGACGATGTCCACGGTGGCGCAGTCGCGCGATCTGTCGGACACCAAGACCATCGAGAATTTCGCCGCCGTGGTGCAATCGGTCGAGCAGATGAAACTGCTGACGATCCTGACCACTGCGGATATTCGCGGGGTCGGGCCGGGCGTGTGGAACGGCTGGAAAGCGCAATTGCTGCGCACGCTATATTACGAGACCGAGCCGGTGCTGACCGGCGGCTTCTCGGAAGTGAACCGCGCTCAGCGCATTGCCGCGGCGCAAGCCGAGTTTCGTCGCGCCTTCACAGAGTGGCCGGAGCCGCAGCTCAACGGCTATATTGCGCGGCACTACCCGGCCTACTGGCTCAAGGTCGATATCGAGCGCAAGATTCGCCATGCGCGTTTCCTGCATGCGAGCGAGCAGGCCGGGCACAAGCTGGCGATCAATGTCGGCTTCGACGAGGCGCGTGGCGTCACCGAACTGACCATCCTCGCCGTCGATCATCCCTGGCTGCTGTCGATCATCGCCGGCGCCTGCGCTGCCGCGGGCGCCAACATCGTCGATGCCCAGATCTACACGACCACCGACGGGCGTGCGCTCGATACGATCGCGATCTCGCGCGAATACGACCGCGATGACGACGAAGGCCGCCGTGCGACGCGCATTGGCGACATGATCGAGGATGTGCTCGAGGGCAAGGTGCGGCTACCGGAAACCGTGGCCAAGCGCGCGTCGTCGAGTTCGTCCAACAAGGCGAAGCTGAAGGCGTTCACCGTCGAGCCGGAAGTCATCGTCAACAATCAATGGTCGGATCGCTATACGGTGATCGAGGTCTCCGGTCTCGATCGGCCAGGCTTGCTGTATCAATTGACCACGGCCATCTCGAAGCTGAATCTCAACATCGCATCGGCCCATGTCGCGACCTTCGGCGAGCGCGCGCGTGACGTGTTCTATGTCACCGATCTGCTCGGCGCGCAGATCACCGCACCGACGCGACAGGCGGCGATCAAGCGGGCGCTGATCCATCTGCTGGCGAATACGGAAGCGGCCGAGAAGCCCGCGGCGTGAGGCGACGACTCTCCCGTCATTGCGAGAGGCCCTTGCGACGAAGCAATCCAGGCTTCCCTTGCTGCGGCAATAGCTGGATGGCCGCGTCGCCGCGCTCCTCGCCATGACGGCTGGGAGGTCGTCCCACGAAAACGCCGACCGTTTGATCCCACGGTCGGCGCTTCGCTTGATGAGCGTTTAGAAACAGGCGGCGAGGTTACTCGCTCTTCGGCTCGTGCGACATGCGTTCGAGACGGTCCTGCATCTCTTTCATCTGGCGACGCAGATCGTCCATGGAGTCGCTGACGTTCTCAGCCGGCTCCGGCGCCTTGTCGGGCTCCGCGCTGACACCGCCGCGCGGCGGCACGAACGGCTTGAACATGGCGAAAGTCTGCTGAAACAGCTCCATGTTGCGACGGACGGTTTCTTCCAGCGGCGCGAACGGCGTCATCGAGAACGTGTTCGTCATCTGCTTGCGGAACTTCTCCTGATCGCGCGTCAGCGAATCGATGGATTGTTCGAGATATTTCGGCACCACCATCTGCATGCTGTCGCCATAGAAGCGGATCAGCTGGCGCAGGAACGTGGTCGGCAGCAGATTCTGGCCCGCTTTGTTTTCCTGCTCGAAAATGATCTGCGCGAGCACCTGGCGGGTAATATCGTCGCCGCTCTTGGCGTCGTAGACCAGGAAATCCTCGCCGTCCTTCACCATGGAGGCCAGATCCTCCAGCGTCACATAGGTGCTGGTTCCCGTGTTATAGAGCCGACGGTTCGCGTATTTTTTGATTGTTGTGGGTTGATCAGATTTCGCCATGGCTCACTTACCTACCGGAAACAGGAAACCTTTCGGCACCGCGCCAAAAAGGCCAATCGGATTGGGGTGTTCGAACAACGCAATGCAATAAAGTAAGCACTTTCAAAGTGGCTCGGCTACCGTTTTGTGCGGTACGGTTAAAATCGCGGCACGCTTGTGCTATGCAATGCGACATCGGTGGCAATTTAGGTGCGCTGCGGTGGGTGTAGCCGGAGGTCCAATTGACACTTAAATACGAGGTTTAAGAGCATGCCCGCCAATCGGTTTTTGACCCGGCCTGGCGTTTTCCACGTCGAACAAGCCTAAATTCACAGCAACAACAGGAGATGTCCATGTCAGACGATGTCGTCATCGTCAGCGCCGCCCGCACACCGGTCGGTAGCTTCAACGGCGCTTTCGCCACCATGCCGGCGCATGACCTCGGGGCCATTGCCATCAAGGCGGCGCTCGAACGCGGCAAGATCGATCCTGCCCGCGTCTCCGAAGTCATCATGGGCCAGATCCTCACCGCGGCGCAGGGCCAGAACCCCGCACGCCAGGCCTCGATCGCAGCCGGTCTTCCGGTCGAGACGTCGGCTTGGGGCGTCAACATGCTGTGCGGCTCGGGTCTGCGCACGGTCGCGCTCGGCTATCAGGCGCTGATGAACGGAGACTCCGAGATCGTCGTGGCCGGTGGTCAGGAATCCATGAGCATGGCTCCGCATGCGCAATATCTGCGCGGCGGCGTGAAGATGGGGCCTGTGGAGTTCGTCGACACGATGATCAAGGATGGTCTTTGGGATGCCTTCAACGGCTATCACATGGGCAACACCGCCGAGAACGTCGCCAAGCAGTTCCAGATCACCCGGCAGCAGCAGGACGAGTTCGCCGTCGCTTCGCAGCAGAAGGCGGAAGCTGCGCAGAAGGCTGGTAAATTCAAGGACGAGATCGTTCCGGTGACGATCAAGGGCCGCAAGGGCGACACCGTCGTCGATACCGACGAATATCCGCGTCACGGTGCCACCATCGAAGCCATGGCCAAGCTGCGCCCGGCCTTCGACAAGGAGGGCACCGTCACCGCCGGTTCGGCGTCGGGCATCAATGACGGCGCTGCTGCCGTGGTGTTGATGACCGCGAAGCAGGCCGCCAAGGAAGGTCTCACGCCGTTGGCGCGTATCGTGTCGTGGGGACAGGCCGGCGTTGATCCGAAGATCATGGGCACCGGCCCGATCCCTGCATCGCGCGCCGCGCTGAAGAAGGCGGGATGGACCATCAACGATCTCGACCTGATCGAGGCCAACGAAGCTTTTGCGGCGCAGGCGTGTGCCGTGAACAAGGACCTCGGCTGGGATACGTCGAAGGTGAACGTCAATGGCGGTGCCATCGCCATCGGTCACCCGGTTGGCGCATCGGGCGCGCGCGTGCTGGTGACGCTGCTGCACGAAATGCAGAAGCGTGATTCGAAGAAGGGCCTTGCCACGCTGTGCATCGGCGGCGGCATGGGCATCGCGATGTGCATTGCACGCGACTAAAGCTGCAGCATTCGCGCTGAATTCATCAGCGCGCGATTGCACCGCACACAAAGATTGACGTTGATGTCGATCAAATCAAAACGCCCGGCGCATCGCGTCGGGCGTTTTTTCTTGATGTTCATCGTATCGCCAGCTTAACTCGCTACTATAATTACGAAGTGATTTTGTGGAGGAGCGATATGGCGCGCGTGGCAGTGGTGACGGGTGGGACACGAGGCATCGGCGCAGCCATCAGCAAGGCGTTGAAGACCGCCGGCTACAAGGTCGCCGCCACTTATGCCGGCAATGATGCCGCCGCAGAGAAATTCAAGAGCGAGACGGACATCCCCGTATACAAATGGGACGTGTCATCATTCGAAGCTTGTGCCGAAGGCATCAAGAAGGTCGAGGCGGAACTTGGTCCGGTCGAGGTGCTGGTCAACAATGCCGGGATCACCAAGGACGGCGCGTTCCACAAGATGACGCAGGAGTCCTGGCATGCGGTGGTGAACACCAATCTCGGTTCGCTGTTCAACATGACCC
Source organism: Bradyrhizobiaceae bacterium (assembly GCA_004173095.1). Classification (GTDB taxonomy): domain Bacteria; phylum Pseudomonadota; class Alphaproteobacteria; order Rhizobiales; family Xanthobacteraceae; genus Tardiphaga. The sequence goes on along the minus strand of SDZE01000248.1, from coordinate 23,817 downwards.
GCCCGGTGATCGACGGCATGCGCGCGCGCAAGTTCGGCCGTGTCATCAACATCTCGTCGATCAACGGCCAGAAGGGGCAGTTCGGTCAGGTCAACTAAAGAGGTGCTGGAGAAGAGCATCCTGCCGCTGATCCCGGTCGGCCGCCTCGGCGAGCCCGAGGAGATCGCCCGTGCGGTGCTGTTCCTCGCGGCCGACGATGCCGGCTTTGTCACCGGCTCGACGCTGACGGTGAATGGCGGGCAGTATCACGCCTGACGAATAACGTCCGGCGAATCCTGTAGGGTGGGCAAAGGCGCGCTTGCGCCGTGCCCACCAACAAGTCTCGCAGTCGGGATGGTGGGCACGCTTCGCTTTGCCACGCACCAGATTACGGCCATATGACCTCCCGCACTGCCACCCTGATCGGCCTGACTGCCATCCTGATGTGGTCGCTGTTGTCCGTGATGACGGTGGCATCAGGGCGGATGCCGCCCTTTCAACTGACCGCCATGACCTTTGCCATCGGCGCCTTGGCGGCGTCGCTGAGCTGGATCTGGCGTCCCGACGGGGTCCGTGCGCTCCGGCAATCGCCGCTCACATGGGCGGTCGGCGTCGGCGGGCTGTTCGGTTATCACGCGCTGTATTTCGTGGCTTTGCGGCTGGCGCCCCCGGCGGAAGCGGGCCTGCTGAATTATCTGTGGCCGTTGCTGATCGTGCTGTTCTCGTCGCTGCTGCCGGGCGAGCGGCTCTCTCCGCACCACATCATCGGCGCGTTGCTCGGTCTGGCCGGCACGGTGTTGCTGCTATGGGGCAATGTTTCGCCGGATGCGGCATCGGGCCATTTCGGCGGACTGTTCGCGGCCTTCTGCGCCGCCTTTGTCTGGGCGGCCTATTCGGTGATGTCGCGCCGGCTGAAAGCCGTGCCGACCGATGCGGTGGCGGGCTTCTGCTTCGCCACCGCCGTTCTGGCCGCGATGGTGCATCTGGCCATCGAGACGACGGTGTGGCCGGAGACGGCGTGGCAATGGCTGGCCGTGGTCGCGCTCGGCATCGGGCCCGTCGGGGCGGCGTTCTACACCTGGGACATCGGCATGAAGCGCGGCGACATCCGCGTGCTTGGCGCCGCCTCCTATGCGACGCCCTTGTTGTCGACCGGCTTCCTCATCCTCGCCGGCTTCGCCCAAGCCAGCACGCATCTCGCCCTCGCCGCCGCATTGATCGCAGGCGGCGGCTTGATCGCGGCGAAGGATATGCTGCTGAAAAGGTAGTCCGTCGTGGCCGTAGGGTGGGCAAAGCGCAGCGTGCCCACCACTTTTGTCGCGGCCGTGATGGTGGGCACGCTGCGCTTTGCCCACCCTACATGTTTCCGGTTAGCTCGGCGTCCAGCCCTTCGGCGCCAGTTCGAAGGTCGCAAAGTCGAATCCCGGTGCCACCGTGCAGCCGACCAGAGTCCAGTCGCCGGTGGTGGAGGCGGCTTGCCAGGCATGCGGGGGGACGATGCCTTGCGGCGAATGCCCTGCGACGAGGTCGGGGCCCAGGGTGATCGCGCGCTGGCCGCTGTCGTCCGCGATCTCCAGGATCAGCGGTGCGCCGGCGTGGTAGTGCCAGATCTCCACCGCATCGATCCGGTGCCAGTGCGAACGCTGGCCGGAGGCCAGCAGGAAATAGATCGCGGTCGAAGCCGCCCGGCCATCGGCATCCGTGCGGTGATCGCGAAACGTCTCGCGATAATATCCGCCTTCGGGATGCGGCTGCAGATCCAGCTTGGCGATGATCTCGGCGGCCGTCGGCATCGTCACGACTTGTTCTTACGCTCGCGCAATTCGCTGAAGACGTCGTCTTCGCCAAAACCCTTGAGCCGGACGGCGGCGGCGATGGCCGGATCGTCGGCACGCAGGAAGACATTGATCTTCTTTTCGACGCCGAGCAGTACGGGAATGCTCGGCTTGCCTGCGGCGCGCAGCTGGGTCACTTCATCGGCGCGCGCTTTCAGCGTTTCGTTGTTGGGATCGATGCCGAGGCAGAATTTCATGTTGGCCGCGGTGTATTCGTGGCCGCAATAGACGCGGTAGTCATCGGGCAGCATGCGCAGTTTTTTCAGCGACTGCCACATCATGGGATAGGTGCCTTCGAACACCCGGCCGCAGCCACCCGAGAACAGCGTGTCGGCCGAGAACAGCGCGAGTTCGCCATCGAACACGTAGCAGATGTGGTCCAGCGTATGGCCAGGCGTCTCGAACACCCGCGCCATCAGCGCGCCGACCTGAATGGTGTCACCCTCGCCGACGCGGACGTCCACATGGGGAATCGGAGTGCCCTGGTCGTGCGGCGCCGTCACCTTGCAGCCATAGGTCTTCTTGAGTTCGGCGATGCCACCCACATGGTCGGCGTGATGATGCGTCACCAGGATGTCGGTGAGCTTCCAGCCCTCGCGCTGCAAGACCTTCATGATCGGCCCGGCTTCCGGAGCATCGATGGCCGCCGTCTTCAGGCTCTGCGGGTCGTGGATCAGGTAGCCAAAATTGTCCGACAGGCAGGGGAACACACGAATTTCAGCAGCCATGATCTCTCCGTGATTCAGCACGATGCAGCCCTTCTGACATATGGCGTTAACGCTTCTCCGGCAATGCGAGATTGGGGGCGTGTGCGTCGTCCCGGCCATGCTAGAACATCGCCATGACCATCGATGTCATCGATCTCCGGGACTTCTATTCCCGCCGCCTCGGCGTCGTGGCGCGGCGTCTGATCAATCGTGCCATCAAGGCCCATTGGCCGGATGCCGAAGGGCAGCGCGTGCTCGGCATCGGTTATCCCACCCCCTATCTCGGCCTCTATCGCGAAAACGCCGAACGCTGCCTCGCCTTCATGCCGGCGACGCAGGGGGTGCTGAAATGGCCGACCGCAAAGCCGGCGCTGGCGACCCTGGTGGACGAGATGTCGTTGCCGCTGCCGGATGCCGCGGTGGATCGCATCATCCTGGTCCATGCGCTGGAAATCTCCGACGATCCCGAAGGCCTGCTGCGCGAAATCTGGCGGGTGCTGGCGCCGTCCGGGAAATTGATCGCCGTGATTCCGAATCGCCGCGGCGTGTGGACCCGCTCGGACTCGACGCCGTTCGGCCACGGCCGGCCTTACTCGCGCACGCAGATCACGCAGCTGTTGCGGCAGACATGGTTTACGCCGACGGCCTGGAGCGAAGCGTTGTTCATGCCGCCGGTGACCATGGGCTGGTTTCTGCGTTCGGCCGCGATCTGGGAACGCGTCGGTGCGGCGCTGTCGCTGCCCTTTGCCGGCGTGCATATCGTCGAGGCCAGCAAACAGGTCTATCGGGCCATCCCGGCCAAGCGCGAACGCGCGCGGCTCATTCCATCGCTGCAACCGGTGTTGGTACCGAGTTCGGGCATGCGTCGCGACGGCGTGACAGATCGCGGCGGTGCCACGCTTGGCGATGCCGAGCCGCTGTCGCGTTGAGAAACGATCGGCGTCTCGCGGTATCGCTATCGCTCGGCCAGCGGATGCAGATCGCGCACCAGGCTCTTGAGGCGCTCTTCCACCACATGGGTATAGATCTGCGTCGTTGAAATATCGGTATGGCCAAGCAAGGTCTGCACGATGCGCAGGTCGGCGCCGTTATGCAGCAGGTGGCTGGCAAAGGCATGGCGCAGCACATGCGGCGACACCAGGCGTGGCGCAATGCCGGATGCGCCGGCAAGATCCTTCAGGTCGCGGGCGAAATGCTGACGGGTGAGATGGCCGCTTTCACCGAATGACGGAAACAGCCATTTCGATGCGGCGGCCTTTTTCGGCTGGGCCTTCTGGGCATCGGCCAGCACGGCCAGATAGTCGGCCATGGCCGTCTTTGCCGTCTCGTTGAGCGGCACCAGACGTTCCTTGTTGCCCTTGCCGCGCACCACGATCATGCGCGCATCGCGCCGCGCCGCGGTGACGGGCAGCGACACCAGTTCGGATACGCGCAGGCCGGTGGCGTAGAGCACTTCGAGCAGGCAATAGAGCCGCGCATGGCGCAAGCGCTGCGGCAGCGAGGCTTCGGTATTCTGGGCCAGGGTGCGACCATGCACCAGCATGCGATCGACATCGGCGATCGACAGCACCTTCGGCAGGCTGCGGCCACGCTTGGGGCCGGACAGGATCGCAGCGGGATCGTCGCTGCGGATATTCTCGCTCATCAGGAAGCGGAACAGGTGGCGCAGCGCCGACAATCTGCGGGCCACCGTGGTCGATTTGAAACCGCGGTCGTCGAGATCTTCGAGATAATCGCGCAGCAATTGGGTGTCTGCGGACAGGAAAGTGCCCTTCGTGCGGCCCGCGAATTCGGAGAAATCCGCAAGGTCGCGGCGATAGGCGTCCAGTGTGTTGGCGCCGGCGCCTTGCTCGGCGGCAAGCATGTCGAGAAACAGACTGGATAAGCGGGCGTCGGACGGTGTGCTCATGCGGCCACCTTAACGGCTATTTCTTGAGAAATTTGTCCGGCTGGATGGTGACGGTCATGTCCCGGGGCTTCGGGCTGACGAAATTCGCCAGCGCGAAGATGGCGCCATAGGCGATGCCGCCGATGACCGCGACGACCGTCAGGAAGCGGAACAGGCTGGGCATGGCGGGAACTCGGCAGAGAGGGCGATTCGGGCCGCCCGGGGCGGTCTGGTTCGGATACAGTCTGCACGAGGTGCTGGCAACGCTGCCTTCGAGGGTAGTATAGGTGACGGGAATGCGGCAGATCGTTGCGATCCATTGCCGCCGACTGATTTTGCGAGTGTTTTTTCGATGTCCGAGACGATCCTGCCAGTTCTGGCCGGTGCCACCCAGGAAGCCGCGATCGTCACGGCACTGGGGCGGCGTTCCGTCGTGCTGGTCGGGATGATGGGCGCGGGGAAATCGACCATCGGCCGTCGCATGGCGATGCGGCTGCGGCTGCCATTCATCGACGCCGACCATGAGATCGAGGCCGCAGCCGGTATGTCGATCCCGGATATTTTCGAGGTCCACGGCGAACCGCATTTCCGCGACGGCGAGGCCCGGGTGATCGCGCGGCTGCTCGAAAGCGGGCCGATCCTGCTGGCCACCGGCGGCGGCGCCTTCATGCGCGACGACACCCGGCAGCGGATTCGCGACTCGGCGATCTCGATGTGGCTGAAGGCCGATGCCGACGTGATCCTGCGCCGGGTCAGAAAACGCGAGAACCGTCCGTTGTTGAAGACGCCGGATCCGGCCGGCACCATCGCCCGGTTGATCGAAGCGCGGCATCCATTCTACGAGCAGACCGACATCACCATCGATTCCCGTGACGTGCCGCACGAGAAAATCGTCGATGAGGCGATCGTCGCGCTGCACGAGCACCTGTTCCGGCCGCATCCTGCGTCCGCGATATCATCGCCGGCCGGCGATCCCCCGAGCCCGAGTTTATGACCGCAGCTTTGAAGCATTCCGATCCGATCGCCGTCCATGTCGGGCTGGGCGACCGCGCCTACGACATCATCATCGGCCGCAACATTCTGCCGTCGCTCGGCGCCCGCATCGCGGCGCTGCGGCCGGGCGTCCGCACGGCGATCGTGACCGACAAGACGGTGGCCAGGCATTGGCTGAAGGCCACCGAAGCATCGCTGGCCGACGCGGGGATCCCGACCTCGCATATCGCCGTCGATGAAGGTGAGGGATCGAAGAGCTATGCCGGACTGGAGACGGTCTCCGAAGCGCTGATCGCCGCGCGGATCGAGCGCAACGATCTCGTCATCGCGCTGGGCGGTGGCGTGGTGGGCGATCTCGCTGGTTTCGCAGCATCGGTCCTGCGCCGCGGCGTCGACTTCGTGCAGGTGCCGACCTCGCTGCTGGCGCAGGTCGATTCCTCCGTCGGCGGCAAGACCGGCATTAACTCGCCGCAGGGCAAGAATTTGATCGGCGCCTTCCATCAGCCCGTGCTGGTGGTCGCCGATACCGCAGTGCTCGACACGCTGTCGCCGCGCCAGTTTCGCGCGGGCTATGCGGAAGTCGCCAAATACGGCGTGCTCGGCGATGCCGCCTTCTTCACCTGGCTCGAGGCCAATCACGCCGACATCGTGCGCGGCGGCTCGGCCCGCGAATACGCCATCGCCACCTCTTGCCGCGCCAAGGCCGGCGTGGTGTCGCGTGACGAGCGAGAGAACGGCGAGCGTGCATTGCTCAATCTCGGTCATACCTTCGGTCATGCGCTGGAAGCCGTCACCGGCTTTTCCGATCGGCTGTATCATGGCGAAGGCGTCTCCATCGGCATGGTGCTTGCCGCCGAGTTCTCGGCGCAACTCGGCATGATCGCAGCGGATGATGCCGCGCGGGTCGAACGGCATCTCGCCGATGCCGGCCTGCCGACGCGTCTGCAGGATATTGCGGGCTTCCAGCAGGAAGGCCTCGCCGATGCCGACAGGCTGATGGCGCTGATGGCGCAGGACAAGAAGGTCAAGCGCGGCAAACTCACTTTCATTCTGCTGTCGGCCATCGGTCAGGCCGTCATCGCCAACGACGTCGATCCTGCTACGGTGCGGGACTTCCTGCACAGGAAGCTGACGGCTTAAAGTGCCCATCGCGCGTCGGACGCAGCTTCGCGTCCATACGGGAATTTCATGAGCTCGATCACCGTCAATCTTCTGCTCGCCGTGTTTTTGCTGGCGGCCAATGCGTTTTATGTCGCGGCCGAATTCGCGCTGGTGAAAAGCCGCGGCTTTCGCGTCAGGGCGATGGTCGAGCGCAACAAATTCGGCGCGCCGCTGGTGCAGCAGATCATGGGTAATCTCGAGCCGTATCTGGCCTGCTGCCAGCTCGGCATCACCATGGCCTCGCTCGGCCTTGGCTGGGTCGGCGAGCCGACCGTGGCCGCGCTCTTGAAGCCGGTGCTCGATCCGCTCGGGATGTCCGAATCGGCGCTGCACTTCACCTCGTTCATCACCGGGTTTCTGGTCTTTTCATCGCTGCATATCGTGATCGGCGAGCAGGTGCCGAAAACGCTGGCGATCCGGCAACCCGAGCCGGTGTCGCAATGGATCGCCTATCCGCTCCACGCGTCCTACATCCTCTTTTATCCGCTGAACTGGCTGCTCAATGCGGCGTCCCGCGGTACGCTCAAGATGATGGGCGTCCAGGAAGCCTCGCCGCATGAAGTCCTCACCGGCGTCGAGATCGAAGGTCTGGTCGGCGAGTCCGCGGAGCATGGCGGTATCGAAAGCGGCGAAGCCGAATATCTGCAGAACGTGTTTCGCTTCGGCGAACTCGCGGTGTCCGACGTGATGGTCCATCGCACCTCGATGGTGACGCTGAATGCCGATCTGCCGTCCGAAGAGCTGGTGCGTGAAGTGCTGGCGACGGAATATACCCGCATTCCCTTGTGGCGCGAGAAGCCGGAAAACATCGTCGGCGTGCTGCATGCGAAGGATTTGCTGCGTGCGATCCGCGCGGTGGATGGCGACACGTCGAAGATCGACGTCGTGAGCATCGCGCTACCACCCTGGTTCGTGCCGGAAATGCGACCACTGTCCAATCAGCTCAAGGCGTTTCGTCGCCGCAAAACCCATTTCGCTCTGGTCGTCGACGAATATGGCGAAGTGGAAGGCATGGTGACGCTCGAGGACATCCTGGAAGAGATCGTCGGCGATATCGCGGACGAACACGATGATGTCGTCGCCGGCGTGCGGGCCCAGGCCGATGGCTCGGTGGTGGTTGATGGATCGGTGCCGATCCGCGACTTGAACCGTGCGATGGATTGGCACCTGCCCGACGACGAGGCGACCACGGTGGCCGGCCTCGTCATCCATGAGGCGCGGTCGATTCCAGAGCGCGGCCAGAGCTTCACGTTCCACAATTTCCGCTTCCGCGTACTGCGCCGCGAGCGCAATCGCATTACGGCGCTCCGCATCGGGCCGGTGCCCGCAGGCCCGGAGCAGGTCCCGGACAAGCGGCGGCGCGCAGGCGCCTCGTTCTAGGGGCGCTTTCTACTTGAGACGGATCGGGGCACCTTCAGCCGTCATTGCGAGGAGCGCTCGCGACGAAGCAATCCAGCCGTCGCTTTATGCGTCCTGGAGTGCTTCGCTGCGCTCGCAATGACGAGATGGTGGACGTGAGCGGATCTAGCGCCTGTCTTGCGATCGGTCCGGTTCTTGCTTTTGCTTGAACCCGTAAGCGCCGCGCAACGCGCGGCATAACGGGAGCGCGTGATGAACAAGTCTCTGCGATGGGCGTATGTGCTGGCTGGTCTGCTGTTGTCGTCAGCGGCGTATGCCGACACCTATCCGTCGAAGCCGATCAAGGCCGTCAACCCATTTGGAGCCGGCAGCGCCGGGGATGTGGTGCCGCGGCTGTTCTTCGAACGTCTCGGCATTGAACTGGGGCAGCCGATCGTCATCGAGAACCGCGTCGGTGGCGGCGGCTCGGTGGGCACCGGCGCCGTGGCGAAGAGCGATCCCGACGGCTACACGCTGCTGTCGCAGACCAACGCGATCGCAATCGCGCCGGCCATCTTCAACAATCTCACTTACGACACCACGAAGGATCTCACCTCGGTGGTGATGATCGGCTATGCGGCGAATGTGATGATCGTGCCTAACGAGCGGCCCTGGAAAACCGTGCAGGATTTTCTTGCCGCCGCCAGAACCAAGGGGGTCGTCATCAATTACGGCTCCGTGGGCGTCGGCAGCGCCGTGCATATCAGTTCGGAAAAATTCCGGGCCGCCGCCGGTTTCCAGGCGACGCATATTCCCTATCGCGGCGGCTCCGAAGTCATTTCCGATATCATCGGCGGGCGCATCGATTTTTATTTCTGTCCGATCGCGACGGCGCTTCCCTTGATCCGTGAAGGTCAGGTGCGCGCTCTGGTGGTGTCGACGCCGACGCGCGCACGTGATCTCCCCGACGTGCCGACGCCCATCGATGCCGGCCTCAAGGATGCCGACAGTTCGATCTGGTTCGGTGTGTTCGTGCCGTCGAAGACGCCGCCGGCGATCGTTGAGAAGCTGTACCAGACCGGTACCAAAGTGCTGAATGCCCCGGATACCCAGGCCAGCCTGAAGAAGCTCGGAGTCGAGCCGATGCCGCTGACGTCGGCCGAGATGGATGCTCTGCTCGCGCGCGAAATCGCAGCGAACAAGGATCTGCTGAAAGGAGAGGCCGCAAAATGACGGGTTGATCCATTCGGCGGCGGTCTGTTTTTTGCATCGCGTAGAGCGTTGACCCGACTAGCGGGCTGCCGTTCAATCGAACGGCGGGATTGGAGCGCGTGATGAAGAGCTTTCTGCGATGGTCCTGTGTTGTGACGAGCGTCTTGCTGTGCTCGGCAGCGCAGGCCGAAACCACCTGGCCGAGCCGGCTGATCAAGGCCGTGATTCCGTTCGGGCCGGGCAGCGCGACCGATGTGGTGCCGCGCATTTTCTTCGAACGTCTCGGGCCCGAACTGGGCCAGACCATCGTGGTCGAAAACCGTGTCGGCGGCGGTGGCGCGGTCGGCACGGCGGCGGTGGCGAAGGCGGATCCTGACGGTTACACGGTGCTTGCCCATTCCTCGGCGCTCGCGATCACGCCGGCCATCAATGCAAACCTGCCCTATGACACGTCGAAAGATCTGTCCTCGGTGATCATGATCGGGGCCAGCCCGCAGATCATGATCATTCCAAAAGACCGGCCCTGGAAGACCGTCGATGATTTCCTGAAGGACGCCAAGGCGAAAGGCGCTTCGATCAATTTCGGCTCGGTCGGCATCGGCAGCGCCGTGCATATCAGCGCCGAGAAATTCCGCCGCGCTGCCGGCTTCGAAGCGACGCATATTCCCTATCGCGGCGGGCCGGAAGTGATCGCCGACATTCTCGGCGGACGCATCGACTTCTATTTCTGTCCGGCGGCGACCGCCTTGCCTCTGATCAGGGAAGGGCAGGTGCGTGCCCTCGTGGTGTCCACGGACAAGCGCTCACCCGAACTGCCCGAGGTGCCGTCGCTCACCGAGGTTGGTCTCAAGGAGGGCGTCAGCGATAGCTGGATCGGCGTGTTTGTGCCGTCGAAGACGCCGCGCGAGATCGTCGATAAAATGCGCGATGCAGGCGTGAAGGTGCTAGCCAAGCCGGAGATGCAGGCCGCGCTCAAGAAGATCGGTGTCGAACCGCTGCCGATGACGACCAAAGAGATGGACGACATGGTGGCGAAGGATGTCGCCGCGAATATCGTTCTGCTCAAGACCGAGAAGTAACACGCGGTCCGGATGGAGCGCTGCTCCATCCGGACCGGATGAGCCCGCGGATCAGGCCTCGATATCCATGCGAACGAGAATGCGCTCGGCGCTGTCGTTCCACACGTCCATCTTCACGATCTTGCCGCCGCGTACGACGAAGCGATCGACATAGCGGTTGCCTTCGAACGGCGTCCCGTCGTGCCATTCGCCGTACAGCGTGCCGGTGTTGTAGACGACGGTCTCCCCATCGCCCGGGGCCACATCGGTGCGCTCCATTTTCTTCTTCACCCATTTGTAGCGCATGGCGTTGAAGGCGGTGGCGTCGCGCGGATGCTTGAACTTGCGCCCGCCGGTGAAAGTGATGTCGACATCATCAGCCATGAATGTCCCGGCCATTTCGGGATCGGGGATCATCGATGCGACGAGGAATTGCTCGACCAACGTGGCGGCGTCGGCGGCGAGGGGCGCGAGTGCGGCGGGTTGCGGCATCGGTCGTCTCCTGCAGGCTTCAAGAAAATCTCACTGCAGTCTAGCAAGAACGCCCCGCGATTGCATTCATCCGAAGGCCTGAATTGTATGCACTTTGCTGATCAAAAGCTGCTATTTTAGGCGTTGCATCCGCGTCCGAGCCACGTATCTCACTGTTTTATCGGCGATTTACGACCAGCCGATCGTATACGGCTTGGCGCGGCTCTTGCTTCAAACGGGCTGTGCCGGCATTCCTGTGCCGGCGCTGCCTTCAGGAGACCCCATGACGTTCGACCTCATTCTGCGCAACGCCCGCATTGCCGATCGGCCGGGTGGCCCTGTCGATATTGCGATCAAGGATGGTCGCTTCGCCGCCATCGAGATCGGGTTGCCGAAGGGCGACGCGCCGGATCAGAACCTGCACGGGCGGCTGGTGTTGCCCGGCTTTGTGGAAACTCACCTGCATCTCGACAAATCCTGCCTGCTCGGGCGCTGCGATTGCGCGCGCGGCACGCTGGACGAGGTGGTGGCCGAGGTGGCCAAGGCCAAGCGCGACTTCACCGAAGAGGATGTCTATCAGCGCGCGGCACGCACGCTCGAAAAGGCGATCACCCATGGCACCAACCGGATGCGCACCCATGTCGAAGTGGATCCGCGCATCGGCCTCACCAGTTTTCGCGCTCTCAAGCAATTGAAGAAGGACTATGCCTGGGCGATCGATCTGCAGCTCTGCGCGTTTCCGCAAGAAGGGCTGATTGATGATCCCGGCTGCGAGGAGGTGCTGCGGCAGGCGCTGCTGGACGGTGCCGATGTGATCGGCGGCGTGCCTTATATGGACCGCGACTCGCATGGCCAGATTGCGAAAATCTTTGCGATGGCGCGGGAGTTCGATGTCGATATCGACTTCCATCTCGATTTCGATCTCGATCCGTCGCGGGAGGATTTCACGGAAGTCTGCCGACAGACCGAGGCGGCCGGCTGGGGCGGCCGCGTCGCCATCGGCCATGCCACCAAACTGTCGGCGATGCCGCGCGCCGAATTCGAAGCTGCCGCGCGGCGGCTGGCCGGGGCCGGCGTCGCCGTCACCGTGTTGCCGGCGACGGATCTGTTCCTCACCGGTCGTGACGCCGACTACAACGTCCCGCGCGGCGTCACCCGCGCCCACGCGCTGCGTGCGCTCGGCGTGAATGCGAATGTCTCCACCAACAACGTGCTCAATCCGTTCACGCCGTTCGGTGACGTGTCATTGATCCGCATGGTCAACCTCTATGCCAATGTCGCGCAGATCGGCCGCAGCGAAGACCTTGCGGATTGTCTGGACCTGGTGACATCGGCGGCGGCGAAACTGCTCAATGCCGAGAACTACGGCATCGCGCCCGGCGCTGCGGCCGATCTCATCGTGCTGGATTGTGAAACCAAAGCTCAGGCGGTATGCGAGATCGCGCCGCCGATGTTCGGCTTCAAGAACGGGATCCGCACCTTCGTCAGGCCCGCGGCCAGCGTGCTGAAGCCCGCCTGATTCAATCTGCAAGGAGAGTGACGATGCCGATCGACGATACGCTTGGCGCTTTTGTAAATCATGGCCGCGTCGAGAGGCAGACGGCGACAGAGGGGCCGCTGGCCGGCCTGACATTCGCGCTGAAGGATGTGTTCGATCTCGCCGGCGTGCCCACGGCCGCGGGAAATCCCGCGTGGCTCGCGACGCATCCGACGCCAACGACATCGACCCCGGCGGCCGATCGGCTGCTGGCGGCAGGCGCCCAACTCGTCGGCAAGACGCATACGGACGAACTGGCCTGGAGCCTCAATGGCGAAAACGCGCATTACGGCACGCCGGTGAATCCGGCCGCGCCCGGCCGCATTCCCGGCGGCTCGTCCAGCGGTTCGGCTGCAGCCACATCGGGTGGCCTGGTCGATTTCGCCATCGGCTCCGACACCGGCGGCTCGGTGCGGCTGCCGGCGAGCTATTGCGGCATCTATGGCATCCGCACCACCCATGGCCGCATCCCGCTCGACGGTGCCGTTCCGCTGGCGCCGAGCTATGACGTGCTCGGCTGGTTCGCGCGAACGCCGGAATTGATGGTGCAGGTCGGCAATGTATTGCTCGATCATGTCCGCGCGCCGCGGCCGCCAAAAAAACTGCTGATCGCCCGCGATCTGTTTGCACTGCTGGACGAGAAAGCGCGCGCTGCGCTGCAGCCGGCGGTCGATCGCCTGGCGTCGCTTGTTGGACCGGGTGAAGAGGTCGATGTGATCGGCGGCGAACGCGAGGCATGGCGCAATGCGTTTCGTGTGCTGCAGTCGGAAGAAGCCTGGGCGGTGCAGGGCGAGTGGATCTCGACCGTCAAGCCCGACTTCGGCCCCGGCGTTAAACAGCGTTTTGCGGCAGCGGCCGTCATGGACCCCGCCGAGATCGCTGCGGCCAAGCCACTTCGTCAAGCGGTCATCGACAAGATGAATGCCATGCTCGCGGGCGACACCATTCTGGTGTTGCCGACGGTGCCTGGCATCGCACCGCTGCGCGCCACACCCGATGCGGTGCTCGATGTGTTCCGTGCCCGTGCCATCGAGATGCTGTGTGTCGCCGGCCACGCCGGTGTGCCCCAGCTATCGATGCCGGTCGCACAGCTCGATGAATGCCCGATCGGCCTGTCGATCATGGCCGCGCGGGATTGCGACGAAGATCTGCTGGCTTTGGCGGTGGCGTTCGACCGCGCCGCCAAGTGAAAAAAGAGGCCGCCGGTTTGACCGGCGGCCGCTGAACCTGCTCAGGCGGCCTTCGCCGCTGCCACGTGGGTGGCAATCGCGTCCATCAAAGGCGGCGACAGGCAGTCATAGGGCTCAAGCCCGAGTTCCTTGAGCCGCGCACGAATGCCGCCCATGTCGCCGGGCTTCACGCCGGATTCGATCACCGACGACACGAAGGCGGCGAAGCCTGGCGCGGCCGAGCCGGTTTCTTCGAACAGTTCGGGATGGATGAAGTCGAGGCCGTAGAAGGGATGGCCCTTGTTCTCGATGCGGCCATACATATGCGTGCCGCATGTCGTACAAGCATGGCGCTGGATGGCCGCAGATGCATCGACGACGCGCAGCTTGTCACCATTCTCGAGGACGGTGACGTTTTCGCGGGGCACCACGGCGACCACAGAGAAGCTGGCGCCTGCCGGCTTCCAGCATTTGGTGCAGCCGCAGGCATGGTTATGGGCGACGTCGCCCTTGATGCCGACTTTCACTTTTCGGTCCGCGCATTTGCAGACCAGCGTGCCGCCGGTGAAATGCCCGCTGCCTGCCTTGATGCCGCCGTCTATCGACGGATGGATATGAACGGTCATTTGTCGATCCTCCCTGTTGCACTGCCGTGATCTAGAACACCACCACTGATCGGATCGATTTGCCTTCATGCATCAAATCGAATCCCTTGTTGATCTCGTCGAGCTTGAGCACATGGGTGATCATCGGATCGATCGCGATCTTGCCATCCATGTACCAATCGACGATGCGCGGGACATCGGTACGCCCGCGCGCGCCACCGAAGGCCGTGCCCTTCCAGACGCGTCCGGTCACCAGCTGGAACGGCCGCGTTGCAATCTCCTTGCCGGATTCGGCGACGCCGATCACGACGGAGACGCCCCAGCCGCGGTGACAGGCTTCGAGCGCCTGCCGCATCACCGTGGTATTGCCGGTGCAATCGAATGTGTAGTCGGCGCCGCCGTCGGTGAGGCCGACCAGATGCTGCACGATGTCGCCGTTGATTGTTTTCGGATTGACGAAGTGGGTCATGCCGAAGCGGCGGCCCCATTCGTCCTTGTCGTCATTGATATCGACACCGATGATCTTGTCGGCCCCGACCATGCGGGCGCCCTGGATCACATTGAGGCCGATTCCGCCGAGGCCGAATACGACGACGTTGCTGCCGGGCGTCACTTTTGCAGTGTTGACGACGGCGCCGACGCCGGTGGTGACGCCGCAGCCGATATAGCAGCTCTTGTCGAACGGCGCGTCGTCGCGGATTTTCGCCACCGCAATCTCCGGCAGCACCGTGAAGTTCGAGAAGGTCGAGCAGCCCATATAGTGATAGATCGGCTTGCCCTGATAGCTGAACCGCGAGGTGCCATCGGGCATCACGCCCTTGCCCTGCGTCGCACGGATGGCCGTGCAGAGATTGGTCTTCTGGCTCAGGCAGCTTTTGCACTGCCGGCATTCCGGCGTGTAGAGCGGGATGACGTGATCGCCGGGCTTCAGCGAGGTCACGCCTGGCCCGACCTCGCGGACGATGCCCGCGCCCTCATGGCCGAGGATGGAGGGAAACAGGCCCTCGCTGTCGAAACCGTCGAGCGTGTAGGCATCGGTGTGGCAGATACCGGTGGCCTTGATCTCGATCAGCACTTCGCCGGCTCGGGGACCGTCGAGATCTACCTCAACGATCTCCAGCGGCGTCCTGGCTTCGAATGCGACTGCGGCACGGGTTTTCATGGCAAGCTCCCTGTCTCTCCCCCGTCGGGCACGCGATGCTGCGGCGTGCCGGTCGAAAGGGCCTTCATTGCGGTTTGCCCATGCAGGCGTTTTCGGCGGCCGTGTAAGCGGCAGGTTTGTCCTCGCGCTTGCCCGGACGGGTACGGCCGACGGCGTCGTTGGCGCGCGCGCGCAGATAGATGTAGAGGTCGTCCATGTAGCAGGCGACATTGGTGTTATCGCCGAAGGCGGGCATCACGCTGTCCTGCGAGGCATTGACGTTCTTGCGGCCGCTGGCGACGACTTCGAGAAACGCCGCGTAGTCCATCTTCTGCAGTGAATCCTTCAGCGCGGGCGCATAGGTCGAGCCCATGCCATCGGGTCCGTGGCAGACATGACATTCCGAATGGTAGCGGCGGTATCCGGAATAAGTGTACCAGTCCACCGTGCCGTCGGCGCCGACCTTGAAGGTTGGATTGCCGTCCTTGTCGACATATTTGCCATCTTCGGATGTGACCGCGGCGGGGTTTCCGGCATCGCCGGCCAAGCACACGTTGATCGGAGCGACGGACAGGAAGGCTGCGAATGCGAAACTGAATGGGCGCAAGAGCGGATCCTCGGCATGCGATGTCAGAAAAGACCGGCGCATGGGAGAGAACCATGCGCCGGGTGACAAATCGGTCAGTCTACTGAGGGAGTGCAAAAACGGTGAGTGAGCCGCCAAGTGCGGTGTAGTTGCTCAGTGCGGCGTAACCACCGACCGCGCCGAGGCCTGCGCTCGGATCGGTCAGCCCGGCTGCAAGGCCGATTCCGGCCCAGCCGCCAACGCCCGACAGCACCGCGATATACTGCCGGCCATTATTCTCATATGTCGTGACATTGCCGATGATGCCGGAGGCGGTCTTGAACTTGTAGAGTTCCTTGCCGGTCTTGGCATCGACAGCCTTCAGGTAGCCTTCGAGCGTGCCGTAGAAGACCACGCCGCCGGCTGTGGCGAGCGCGCCCGACCACACGGAGAACTGCTCCTTGTTGGACCAGACGATCTTGCCGGTCGTGTTGTCCCAGGCGATGAAGTTACCCATGTGGGTTTCGCCCGGAGGCGGATACATCGACAGTGTCGCGCCCACATAGGGTTGGCCGGCGGTGTAGTTCACCTTGAACGGCTCGTAGTCCATGCAGACATGGTTGGTCGGGACATAGAACAGCTTCGTATCCGGCGAGTAAGCACCGGGTTGCTGGTCCTTTGTGCCGAGTGCCGCCGGGCAGACGCCCTTGGTATTGACGTCCTCGCCTTGCTTCTCGGTCGAATACTGATCGAGCACCTTCGGCCGGCCATAGGTCGGCGACGACTTGTTCATATCGACGCCGCTGGTCCAGTTCACCTTCGGATCGTACTTCTCGGCCACCAGCAATTCGCCGGTGACGCGATCCATCGTGTAGGCGAGACCATTGCGATCGAAATGCGTCAGCAGCTTGCGCGGCTGGCCGTTCATCGTCTGGTCGCTGAGGATCATTTCGTTGACGCCGTCATAGTCCCACTCGTCATGGGGCGTCATCTGATAGACCCACTTGGCCATGCCCGTATCGGCGTCGCGCGCAAAGATGGTCATCGACCACTTGTTGTCGCCCGGGCGCTGCTTCGGATTCCAGGTCGATGGATTGCCCGACCCGTAATAGACGAGGTTCAGTTCGGGATCGTAGGAGGTCCAGCCCCATGTGCATCCGCCGCCGATCTTCCACTGATCGCCCTGCCAGGTCTTCAGGCTGGAGTCCTTGCCGACCGGTTTGCCGAGCGCCATGGTCTTTTCCGGATCGAGCTTGATCTGATCGTCCGGCCCTTCCGAATAAGCGCGCCAGGCCATCTTGCCGGTCTTGAGGTCATAGGCGGTCATGTGACACTGCACGCCGAACTCGCCGCCGGAAATGCCGATCAGCACCTTGTCCTTGACCACGAGCGGCGCGGATGTGCCGGTGGCGCCCTTGCCCGGATCGCCGTTCTTCACGGTCCAGACTTCCTTGCCGGTCTTGGCGTCGAGTGCGACCAGGGTGGTGTCGGCCTGATGCAGGAAGATCTTGCCATCCGCATAAGCGACGCCGCGATTGACGGTGTCACAGCACATCACGGGAATGACGTTGGGGTCCTGCTTCGGCTCGTATTTCCAGACGATCTTGCTTTCCTGCGCGAGATCCATCGCAAAGACTTTGTTCGGGAACGGCGTGTGCACATACATCATGTTGCCGATCACCAGCGGGCCGCCCTCATGGCCGCGCAGCACGCCGGTGGAGAATGTCCACGCGACCTGCAGCTTGCCGACATTGCTGGCCGTGATCTGGTTCAGCTTCGAGTAGCGCGTATTGGCATAGTCTCCGGCGGGCATCACCCAGTCCTTCGGGTTGGCCGCCATTTTCGTCAATTCGTCATTGGCGATGGCAACGCCGGCGGCGGAGGCCACCAGTGATCCAAGGCAAGTTGCGACTAACAATTTTCGCATGTGACGTCCTCCCAGACATGAGCGCCGGCCCCCGGTTGAATGACCCGGCATCGTTTTTTGGCAGCTGATTAGTAGCGCGCAGAGCCGCAGCAGACTTGCCCAAGAGTGAAACGCACTTGCTCGACAGCGAAGCGCAGCAAAATAAATTCTGCGCGCTCGATCATAGTCATCGGATCGCAGCAGATGCGTGCTGCATTGCACGCAGTGCTGTTGCAGCGCGACCTGTGGTTGATGTTTTGCTTGACGGGGCGCAGTGAAGGTCACAGGATCGTTGTGGACTTTAGCGAAGGCGCCACAACTCTCTCAGGTTTGGTCGTGTATCGTCTCGCACTGGTCGAAATCGGTTCGCATGAACCGGATTCAAATCAATTTGCGCGCGATGTGCTTCGATCTGTGACCGCTGCTTTGCACCTTTTTTTGCAGTCTTTCGCGGTTTGTGTAGTTCCGATCTGGTGGCGTGCTGGTGGCTTGCCGTCAGGAGCTGGATTGGATCACTGGATTTGGATCGGTGACTGACATATGGCCGAAAGTCTCTGTTCGTTGACCACGTCCGGCCTGACCACGACAAAGCAGATCAGGCTTTGGTCAGATGCCCTGACCGATTTGTGCGGCCGGTTTGACATCGATCCGCTGGACACACCGACTTTTGACGGACTGATCAACTACACGTCGGTCTCGCGGCTGCGATTGTGCCAGATCGAGGCAAGCCCGCATCGGATGGGCCACAAAGCGTCGCGCATCCGCAACACCGAGCACCCTTACGTCAAGATCCTGTTCCAGACCCAAGGCATCTCGCATTTCGAACAGGACGGCCGTCGCTTCGACATCGGTCCCGGCGACTGTCTTGTTTATGATGTGTCATGCCCGCACACGATCGTCAGCCCGGCATTCACCCGCCACGACGTCGTCATCGTGCCGAAGGAGATGCTGCACGAGCGCGGTCTCGGCGGCAATCTCGCAGCCTGCAAGATCTCGTCGCAGCGCGGCACCGGACGTATCGCCCATGATTTCGTGCTGGCCGCTTTCAGCGAAGCCGAAAAACTATCGCCGCAGAACGCCTGCGGTGTCGCCGATTCGCTGATCGATCTGTTGTTGCTGCCGTTGCGTGAGGTGGATGCGTCGCTGGATCGCGTCGGCCCCGAGGCCATGTATATCCGCGCGCAGGCCTTCATCCGCGAGCATTTACGCGATCCCGAGCTGAGCATCGACCAGATCTCCACCACGCTGCAGTGCACGAAGCGTTATCTGCACATGCTGTTCAGCGATCGCGGCATGACCGTCAGCGACTATATCTGGCAGATGCGTCTGCAGCATTGCCGACAGGAACTCGAGAGCCAGGGCGGCAAGACCATCACCGATGTCGCATTCTCCTGGGGGTTTTCGAGCTCGTCGCATTTCAGTCGCGTGTTCCGAAAGTATTTCGGCATCGTGCCGTCGGCGATCCATCGCGCACAGCATGGCGCATCGCCGTCTGCGATCTCGCGGCCATTCTAGTTGCAATGCCGTCGCCTTTGATGCGCGGGCGACAACCAAAGAGTGCCTTATTGAAAATGCGCACGTTTGCACCTATCGTCGATCGGCGTGATGTTCACGCCCTATCAAGGAGACCAAGATGAGCTGGAAAACTCCGAAGATCGTGGAAGTGCAGGTCGGCATGGAAATCAACATGTATGCCTGCGCGGTTCGCAAGTAACAGATCGATCGCTGAGACTGATCTCTCCCGGCCCGCAGGCGTCAGCAGGTGGGCCGGGCAGATCGACGAAACCGCCGGACGGAATCTCACGCCATAGGAGCGAGCTGTTCGGATGTGGACGTCTCGCAGGATGTTGGCGATCCGCGGGGTGATCATCCTGGCATCGATGCTCGTGGCCGGGGGCGCGCAGGCGGGCGATATCGACACCGAACATATCTTCGCTTTCATGATCGGGACCGATATCGGTCAGGTCGGTGAACGCGAATTCCAGAGCTCGTCGACCGGGCGCTTCGGCCGCGCCGCTACGCGTTTTCGCACCGGTGAGCAGGAGTTCGAACTCGAGCTGGTGCCGCTGCCCAATCTGCGCATCGAACTCGGCAGCAGCGTGTCCGCTTATGATCTCGCCGGCAGTTCCGGCCTCGTCGATCGAAGCGGCATTGCATGGCAAGGCGCGTCGATCGACATCCGCTACCGGTTGCTCGATCGCGACCGTGCGCCGTTCGGCATGACGGTGGCCTTCGGCGGCGACGTCAGCCGCCTCGACGCCGCCAGTGCGCAGCGCGTGAACGGTCTTGGCGCCGGGCTGAGGCTGGCCTTCGACCGCGAAGTCGTTCCCGGAGTCATCGCGGCGGTGAACCTGCTCTATCAGCCTGAATGGGTCCGCTTTCATGAGGCGGCACGCATCGAGCGTGAATCCGTTTTCGGCATGTCTCTCGGTGTGATGGCGCAGGCCAGCGCGGATATCCTGGTCGGCGGCGAGGCGCGCTATCTGCGCCGCTACGACGGCATCGGGTTCAACGAACTCGCGGGGCAGGCCCTGTTCGTCGGCCCCACCGCCTATGTCCAGCTGACGAAACGCACGCGGCTGACGGCCAGCTGGAGCATGCAGCTCTGGGGGCGGTCCGAGGCGGGGGGATCGGCGCTCGACCTCGTCAATTTCGAACGCCATCAGCTGCGCCTGGTCTATGGCGTGAATTTCTGACGATGGGGCGATGAAACTTCGGGCTGCCGATCGCGTAATCCAGATGATATACGTCGCGCGAGCCCGGATGAGCCCGATGAATACGATCAACCTTGTGCTGACGGTCTGTTCGGTGATGTCGCCGAATACCTGCGAAGAGCGCAACATCATCTTCGCAGCGGATTTCTCGCTCAAGCAATGCGTCATGGCTGCGCAGCCATATATTGCGCAATGGGCCGGCGAGCACCCGAACTGGACCACCATCAAGTGGCGGTGCGAATATCCGCACCATAACGACAAGGCCTGATTGCCGGCCTGTCGCCGTCCTACCTGTTGCAGTCCCGCAGGTCCTTGTCGGCAATATCGAACACCGCATCCGCCTTGATCTCGATGGCCAGCACCAGGCATTGGCGGCCGTCGGGATAGCCGACTTTGGCGTCATAGCGTCCTGGCGCGATGCCGGTGATGCGCAGCCGCTCGTCGTGATCGACCTCCTTGTCCTTGTCCGCCAGCGTCAGATTGGCGCTCCATGTGTTCTGGCCGGCCGGTGACAGCTGGAAGCTGGAGATCGTCGCCGTTGTCAGATTCCACAGACGGATGCCTTTTCCCGCTTTGGCCTGCGCATGGGCCGCATCGGTCGCTGCGAGCAGCAGCATCGCTATCATGATTGATCTTGCAGACATTCTGATCCGATCCAATCGCGTTTGAGCTAGCAGCATTGTCGAGTATAGTTCAGTCGCGCGTCTCCGCCAGCGTCGCGAGGGCCCCATGAGATCGTTCTGTCACACGCCATGCATTGCCGTCTTCGCACTCGCGTGGTCGGGTCAACTGTGCGCTGCCGAACTGAACGACTACCCGACATCGGCGCGGGCGGAATATGTGTTCGGCTGCATGAAGGCGAATGGAGAAACCCGAAAATCGATCGAGCAATGTTCGTGTTCGATCGATGTGGTCGCATCCCTGGTTCCCTACGAACGCTATGTGACCGCGGAGACGGCACTCAGTCTTGCGCAGGTGCGGGGCAATCTGAGCGCCCAGTTCCGGACCTCGGAGCAGGCGACCAGCGTGATCAACGACGTGCGCCGCGCCCAGGCGGAAGCCGAGGTCAGGTGCTTCTAACCGGCCATCTGCCTACATGGTGCTGCCGTCGATCTTCCATGTCTTTTCAAAACGATGGCCGTCGGTGTCTTTCGCTTCGACACGTAGCGTGTTGGCCCCGTTCGCAACATAGGTGAAACGGATGTTCGGATCCTCCGAGATCGATATGCCGCCTTCCATGGACAGGATCGGCGCATCGTCCTGCCAGAGCTGGATTCGATCGACGTAGTAAGCGGGCACATAGAGTTGCGTCACCTGATCCATCTGCAGTCCGGAATTATTGGGGTGGCCGATCATCACCTGAGCCTCTTGGGCGCCGCCGCGTGTGCCGTCCTCCGGCCTGGTGAACGGCCGATACCTGATCTGGCCGAGCCGGCCCTTGGCTTCCTCGATGTTCTTGGCGGCCGGTGCAGAACAGCCGCCCGACGCCTTCACATAGGTCTTCACCATATACAGCCTGCCATCGCTGGCCTCGGCCACCGCATGGACGTTGGTGTAGTTGTTGATCCGTACCCGGGTCGCGATTTCCGAAACGTTGGCATCGGCACCGAGCAAGAATTTCGCGGCCATCGGCGCCGGGTTCTCGTCGATCACCAGCGTGATGGCGACCACGCGTCGGCCTGGGTCAGCGCCCGGCTTGATCCGCAGCGTCACCGGAACGATCGCTGCGTCCTCGGCGCGCGCCGGCATGTCGAGCGCGATCACGTCGGCGCCATCGCTGATCGGTTTATTGTCGAAGATGTCCTGCACCAGGCCGGGCCACGGATCGTGCTTATCAATCGCTGCCGCGGGGCCGGCGAGCATGCTCAAACAGATCGCGATACAGGCATTGCGAAGGAGCAGTCTCGGCATGGCAAGATCCTCACCAGGAGAAAGACAGCGCAACTATAGCGCAACGCGTGGCTATTCCCATTCAAATTGCGAGTATGCTGCAGTTGCGTTGCGGATATTGTAGTCCTCGAACAGTTGCCAGCGTTGGCGCTCGCTCGCGGCGGCCTGCTCGGCTGCTTGCCTGATCGGCCGGCCGCCAACAACGTCGCGGCGGATATCTGTCGCCAGTGTGCCGAGATAGCGCCTTTCGTCGGCAAGCGCCCCGGGCCAGTCGCTCACCGGGCCATGACCGGGAACGACACGTCGGGCAGGCAGTGCAGCGAGGTCGTCGAGGATGCCAAGCCAGTTTTTAATGCTGCCGTCGAGCACAGGGATGTGACGAATGAAAACGAGGTCGCCAGCGAATAGGGTCTTTGAGTCCTGATCGAACACCGTGACATCATTGTCGCTATGGGCGACCGGCCATGCCTGGATGATGACGGTGCGTTCGCCAAGATCCAGCGCCAGCGATCCGTTGACCAGTAACGTCGGCGGCACGATCCGAACGTCGTTGAGCAACGCATCTCCCATGATGCGGCGAAACGAGTCCAGATAGAACGGTCCGCGCGTCGCCATGGCCTGCGGCAGCCGATGATGTCCGACAAACTGCACGCCGTCGGCGACGAAGGCCGCATTGCCGAACATATGGTCGGGGTGGCCATGCGTATTGATGACATAGCGTATCGGCGCGCCGGTGCGCGCGCGAATGGCGGCGAGCAGCCGCCGTCCCTCGCGCACGCTGCCACCGGTGTCGATCACGGCGACAGCCTGTGTGCCGATGATGAAGCCGATATTGGCGATGGCGCCGTCATTGTCCGAAGACGCCAGCGCGATGCGGCCTTCATGTACAAATACACCAGCGGCGATTTCCTGAACCGGCAGCGCACGCTCCTGCGCATGCGCGAGCGCAGGTGAGGCGATCACGATCACGATCACGGCCGCGACCATCAGGGTGCAGGATCGCATGGCTTGTCTCTCCGTCATGACGTCCGGAAGATGCGCTGCAGCATTACTATTGTATCTTGCACGCTCCAGTTGACGAGCATAGCCTCCATCATCGACCCCATGTGAAGTCAATTCTGAGGCAGTGCATGTCACGCCGTGCCGAACGATCCGGCCCGCTCCGGAAAGAGGCCAGCCTCCTCGGGGCACTGCTTGCCAGCATGTGCATGGCAGGTTTGTACGTTGCCAGTGCAAGTGTTGCGCACGCGCAGTCACCGCGAGGTGATGATCTCTCGGTCGAGCTGATCGATCCGCATGTGCTGCGCGTTTGCGCCGATCCACGCAACATGCCGTTCTCGAACGAGAAGGGCGAGGGGTTCGAGAACAAGCTGGCCGAACTGCTGGCCGCGAAGCTGCAGAAAAAGCTGGAATACTTCTTCTTCCCGCAGGCGACGGGTTTCGTGCGCATGACGCTCGGTGCACATCGCTGCGATGTCATCATGGGATTCCCGCAAGGTGACGACGTCGCGCAAGGCACCAATCCGTATTATCGAACGTCCTATGCACTGGTGACGAAAAACGGCTCGGGCCTGGAAGACGTCGCCACGCTGGAAGATTCCAGGCTCAAGGACAAGCGCATCGGGATCGTCGCGGGAACGCCGCCGGC
>SDZE01000455.1 GCA_004173095.1 Bradyrhizobiaceae bacterium | reverse complement strand
AAGGGTATGGATCCGGTGATCGCGGCGCCTTACGCCTGTTCGGGCGTCACCACTTACAGCGCGCTGAAGAAGGTCGAGAAGGATCTCGGCAATCCCATCGTCATCTTCGGCGCCGGTGGTCTCGGCCTGATGGCGCTGACGCTGCTCAAGGCGATGGGCGGCAAGGGTGCCATCGTGGTGGATATCGATGCCAGCAAGCGCGAGGCGGCGCTGAAGGCCGGCGCGCTGGCAGCCGTGGATGGCAATGCGCCTGACGCGTTGGCGCAACTCGCCAAGGCCGCAGGCGGCCCGATCCTGTCGGTGATCGATCTGGTCGGCAATGCGCAGACCACGCAGCTCGGCTTCGATGTGCTGTCGAAGGGCGGCAGCCTGATCATGGTCGGCCTGTTCGGTGGCGGCGCCACCTGGGCACTGCCGCTGATCGCCATGAAGGCGCTGACCATCCAGGGCAGCTATGTCGGCAATCTCAAGGAGACCAAGGAGTTGCTGGAACTGGTGCGCACCAAGAAGATCGCGCCTATCCCGACCACGCCGATGCCGTTCGCACGGGCCAATGCGGCGCTGAACGAACTGCGGGAGGGCAAACTGGTGGGCCGTGCGATCCTGACGCCGGCATGATCTCCGGCGCTGTTTGATACGTGAAGCGGCCTTCGGGCCGCTTCACGCCTGCCGGCGCCATACGGCCCGATCCAACAAAAAACTCGCCGAGCGAGGCGGCGAGATGCTGTCGTCATCAATGGCAGTGAAAGCAGCATCAGCCGCCGGACATCGTCGGCGGCGCGAGCGATGCTTACTTTTCTTCTTCGTCCGCGATGGCTTCCATCAGCACGACCATCTGGCGCTGGACGGTCTGACTCTTGATGCGGCTATAGGCACGCAGCAGGCGCAGGCTGAAGGCGCTGTCGAGAAACAGCAGGCTTTCGACTTCGCGGCTCTTGCCGTCGCCGTCGTAGAAGAAGGTGACTGGCACATCGAGCGCGGTGGCGATCTGCTGCAGGCGCGCGGCGCCGACACGGTTGACGCCCTTCTCGTATTTCTGGACCTGCTGGAAACTGACACCCAGTTTCTCGCCCAAATCCGCCTGCGAGATTTTCTGCTCGACACGACGAAGACGGATTCGCTTGCCCAACTCGATGTCGGACTTGCCGGCGCTACGTTGCTTCATTCGTCACCATTCAGTTTGGTTAGATCTAGTTTGGTTGCTCGGGAGATTGTCGATTTTGCTGTTATTGGCCCCGGGACTCGAAAGCCATGAAAGCTATCATCCAAAGGCATCTTCTTATACACGACGCGAAGACAATCGGAATGGTTGAAATCGTCGCGATACGCGAATTCCTCAAAACATTCTCGTAATGGTTATTGTCATCGATAACAAATTATTTTCTGCGGTATTCCGTTGCTCTTAGTTGCGCAAAGCCTGTAACCAGCGAGATATTTCGCAATATCGGGCCATCGGCAGGACACGTCAGGGACAGGTGGTACTTCGCTCGCGACAGGCGGAATCAGGACGATATCTGCGATACTGAGACTGGTTCGCATGTGCAGTTGGCGTGTCAAATGCGTCGCCTGTGTAGGGTTCCCCTGTGTCAGGAATGCGGCTTCGCCGGCCGTCCCTGTGATTTCAGGCTCTCTTCACAAGGGAGGCGCGCCAATGACTGATCATCGCCGCATCCATATTTGCCGATTCGGTGCGACATCTCGCCGTCGGCTAGGTTTGCCTTCCTGCAATGCGAGCAGGTCGGCTGTTACTAAACATTGCTGTCGCTCAGCGCCGCATAAATCATCGTGCGCAACTCGCGGCGTACGGGATAGGCACTCGACGGCAGCAACTGCGTCATGAAGATTGCAATCAGCTCTTCGCGCGGGTCGATCCAGAACGCCGTGCTCGCCGCACCACCCCAGGCATATTCGCCCGCGGTGCCCGGGATCAGAGTCTTGGCCGGATCCATCGTCACCGAGAATCCAAGGCCGAATCCGACACCGGCATAACCCGCTTCGCTGAACAGCGATTTGGACATTTCGGTGAGATCGCGTCCGCCGGGCAAATGATTGGACGTCATCAATGCGATGGTCTTGGGCGACAGCAGGCGGACATCGCCGAGCGTCCCGCCGTTCAGCAACGTGCGGCAGAAAGTGAGATAGTCCGCCGCCGTCGCGCATAGTCCGCCACCGCCCGAGACGAAGCTCGGCGGCGACAGGAATGAGCTTGTGGTGGGATCGTCCTGCAGCACCTTGCCGCCTCTGCCATCGGCGGCGTAGCAGGCGGCGAACCGATGCGCTTTGTCGGCCGGCACATGAAAGCCGGTATCGGTCATGCCAAGCGGATCGAAGATGCGCTGTTGCAGGAATTGCTCGAACGGCTGGCCGCTGATTATCTCCACGAGATAGCCCAGCACATCGGTGGAGACCGAATAATTCCAGGCGTCGCCCGGCTGGAATTCAAGCGGGAGTTTTGCGAGATCGGCGATCATCGTCGCCATGGTGCCGGCCTTTTCGATCTCGCCGATTTTCTGCGCGCGATAGGCGGCGTCCACATTGCTGCGGTTCTGAAAGCCGTAGGTGAGACCGGAGGTGTGGCGCAGCAGATCGACGATCTGCATCGGCCGCGTGCAAGGGCGCGTCAGGAATAGCGGCGCGAGGCCGGCCTGATACACGCCGAGATTGGCCCATTCGGGAATGTATTTGTGGACGGGCTCATCGAGCGCCACGCGGCCTTCTTCCACCAGCATCATGAAGGCCACCGAGGTGATCGGCTTGGTCATCGAATAGATGCGGAAGATGGTGTCGGCTTTCACCGGCACGTTGCGCTCGACATCGGCCAGGCCGTGCACGCTATGATGGACGATGCCGCCACGGCGATACACCAGCAGCTGCGCACCGGGGAAGCGGCCGCTGTCGAGATAGTTCGTCTTCAAATGCCGTTCGATCCGCTGCAGTGCTGCAGCGGACATGCCGGACTGCTCGGGAGCGACAATCGGGGCGGCAAGGCTGGTGTTGGACATCGGTGCACTCGGGTGGTGGCGGTGTGCGGATTAAGCGGCCCCGGGCGGCGGCTGTCCATGGCCGAAACGGCAGGGGCAATCCGAAATGGCATCGGCGGCTTCATTTTGCCCCGCTTCCCGACCGCCTATTTTGCGTGCGTCGCACAATATTTAAGCGGGGCGCAAATTTTCGCAGCGGACGGGGACGGCGGCGAACGCCCACGGGTGTAGCTAAGCCGATGCAAAGACTACAGATATGAGCATCCAGCGGCTTGGCACGAAGCTTGAATAGTTCTTATCGACGCCATCGTAGCCGTCACATTCCATCATCAGCCAGCACTGCCACCCTGGGGGCATCCTCCAGCCGCGTCGCTATGTGCGCGCCCTCCGGGCGCAACGTAACGAAGCGGGGATGGGGTTGCCGGCCGACCCGAGGCGCGAAAGGACGACATCATCCCATGACGACGCATGTGACCACTAAGCCGGGCCGCAAGATCAACCGCCGCCAGCTCCTCAAAGCCGGCGCGGGCACCGCTGCCCTGCTGGCGGCTGCCAAGCTCAATTTCCCGGCCGGCGCGTTCGCGCAGGGGGCCGGCCCCGAAGTGAAGGGGGCCAAGCTCGGCTTCATCGCATTGACCGATGCCGGTCCGCTGTTCGTCGCCAAGGAAAAGGGCATCTTTGCCAAATACGGCCTGCCCGAAACCGAAGTGTTGAAGCAGGCGTCGTGGGGCACCACGCGCGACAATCTGGTGCTGGGCTCCGAAGGCAACGGCATCGATGGCGCGCATATCCTGACGCCGATGCCGTATCTGATCTCATCCGGCAAGGTGACGCAGAACAACGTGCCGACGCCGATGTACATCCTGGCGCGGCTGAACCTGAACGGCCAGAGCATCTCGGTCGGCAAGGAATATGCGGATCTCAAGATCGGCGTCGACACCGCGCCGTTCAAGGCGGCGATCGAGAAGAAGAAAGCCACCGGCAAGTCGGTCAAGGCCGCGATGACCTTCCCGGGTGGCACCCATGACCTGTGGATCCGCTATTGGCTCGCCGCCGGCGGCATCGATCCCGACAAGGACATCGAAACCATCGTGGTGCCGCCGCCGCAGATGGTCGCCAACATGAAGGTCGGCACCATGGATTGTTTCTGTGTGTGCGAGCCGTGGAACCTGCAGCTCATTCATCAGAACATCGGCTACACCGCGCTGACCACCGGTGAACTCTGGAACAAGCATCCGGAGAAGTCGCTCGGCATGCGCGCGGCCTGGGTCGACAAATATCCGAAGGCGGCGAAGGCGCTGCTGATGGCTGTCATGGAAGCGCAGCAGTGGTGCGAGAAGCCGGAGAACCGCGACGAACTCGCGGCCATCAATGCCAAGCGGCAGTGGATCAACTGCCCGGTGGAAGACGTCACCGACCGCGTCAAGGGCAAGTTCGATTACGGCACCGGCCGCGTGGTCGAGAACTCGCCGCACATCATGAAATTCTGGGACGATTTTGCGTCCTATCCGTATCAGAGCCATGACCTGTGGTTCATGACCGAGGACATCCGCTGGGGCAAATACGAGCCGGGCTTCGATTCAAAGGCGCTGATCGCCAAGGTCAACCGCGAGGATCTCTGGAAGGACGCGGCGAAGGAGATGGGCGTCAGTGCGATGCCGACCTCGACGTCGCGCGGCAAGGAGACGTTCTTCGACGGCAAGGTGTTCGATCCGGAAAATCCGGCGGCCTATCTGAAGTCGCTCGCCATCAAGCGCGTCGAAGTCTGACCGCGCGGCACAGCTAACGGAGATCAGTGCGATGAACGTGCAAGCAATCAGGACAGAACCTGCGACGCCGCTGGCAAAAGCGCCCGCCGCGGTCGTCGCACTCGCTCCGAAGCAGCCGCCCAAGGCTGAGAAGTATACCAAGATGGCGAAAGACGTCGCGGCGCGGGTGATCCCGCCGCTGGTCGTCGTCATTCTGCTTGGTGTGATGTGGGAGCTGATCTGCCGGCGCACCGGTTCGACGCTGCCGCCGCCGTCCAAGGTCTACAAGGACACCAAGGAGCTGATCTACGATCCGTTCTTCGACAATGGCGGCCTCGACAAGGGGCTGTTCTGGCATCTCTCCGCCAGCCTGTGGCGCGTCGCTTATGGCTATGCGCTGGCGGCCGTCATCGGCATCGGGCTCGGCACGCTGGTCGGCCAGTCGGTCTGGGCAATGCGTGGTCTCGATCCGATCTTCCAGGTGCTGCGCACGATCCCGCCGCTGGCCTGGTTGCCGTTGGCGCTCGCCGCGTTCCGCGATGGCCAGCCATCGGCGATCTTCGTGATCTTCATCACCTCGATCTGGCCGATCATCATCAACACCGCGGTCGGCATCCGCAACATTCCGCAGGACTATCGCAACGTCGCGGCGGTGGTGCAGCTCAATCCGCTGGAGTTCTTCTGGAAGGTAATGCTGCCTGCCGCCGCGCCGTACATCTTCACCGGCCTGCGCATCGGCATCGGCCTGTCATGGCTTGCCATCATCGCCGCTGAAATGTTGATCGGCGGCGTCGGCATCGGCTTCTTCATCTGGGACGCCTGGAATTCCAGCCATATCAGCGAAATCATCCTGGCGCTGTTCTATGTCGGCATCATCGGCTTCATTCTCGACCGCATGATCGCCGGCCTCGGCAAGCTCGTCACCCACGGCACCTCGGTCAGCTAAGCACAACGCATAAGGAAACACGACGATGACGCCCTATGTGAAGCTCGATCATATCGACAAGGTGTTTTCCCGCGGCAAGGCGACGACCGAAGTGCTCAAGGACATCAACCTGACGCTGGAGAAGGGAGAGTATGTCTCGATCATCGGCCATTCCGGCTGCGGCAAATCGACGATGCTCAACATCATCGCGGGCCTGACCCGCGCCACCACCGGCGGCGTGTTGCTGGA
>SDZE01000460.1 GCA_004173095.1 Bradyrhizobiaceae bacterium | reverse complement strand
GAGACCCTGGCCGAGAAGGATGCCGAGACCTTCACCAAGATCTGGGACGCGTTCGGCCCGGTGCTGAAGGAAGGCATCTATGAGGATTTCGAGCGCCGCGAAAAGCTGCTGGCGCTGTCGCGCTTCACCACGACCTCGGGCGAGAAGCGGACGCTGAAGCAGTATGTCGCCGACCTCAAGCCGAACCAGACCGAGATCTACTATCTCGCGGGTGATAGCCTCGAGCGCCTGAAGTCGAATCCGAAGCTGGAAGCGGCGAAGTCGCGCGGCATCGAGGTGCTGTTGCTGTCCGACGCCGTGGACGCGTTCTGGACGTCGGCGCCGCTGGAATTCGAAGGCAAGCCGCTGAAGTCGCTGAGCCAGGGTGAGGTCGATCTCGACCTGGTTCCGTTGGTCGAGGACGACAACAAGGACGAACCCAAGCCGGAGGCTGCCGACGAAGCTTCGACCATCGCGGTGATCAAGGAGGCCCTCGGCGAGCGGGTTTCGGACGTGAAGGCCTCGACGCGCCTGACCACTTCGGCTTCCTGTCTGGTGGCCGGCGGTCGCGGCCCGGATCGCGAACTCGAAAAGATGCTGGCGATGCAGAACCGCGGTAGCGTCACCAAGCCTATTCTCGAAATCAACCTGCGCCATCCGCTGGTTGCCAAGATTGCGGGCGCGGACACGGCGGCCGGCGGCGAAGCCTCAGACATTTCGCTCCTGCTGCTCGAGCAGGCCCAGATCCTCGACGGCGAATTGCCGGAAGATCCGGCGGCGTTCGCAACCCGGCTCAACCGGCTGGTGCTGCGCGGTCTGTAACGCGTCTGTAGTCTGGTGGGTGGGCAAAGGCGCGCAGCGCCGTGCCCACCATTCACGCGCAAAATCAGATGGTGGGCACGCTACGCTTTGCCCACCCATCAGGGACCGTTTTCATGAGTGCGGTGTTCGAAAAGCTGATTGCCAAATACGCCGAGCGCGGGGACTTTGAACGCCTTCGGCGTTATCAGGCCGACCGCATCGCCTGGATCGAAAGCATCCGCAACGGCACCTATGAAAAGATGCACCTGGTCACCGATGATGATCCGGTTCCGCTGGTGTCCGAGATCGAGCGTGAACTCGCCTGCATCGAAGCGGCGCTGAAAAAGCAGCATTGACGATCGAGGAGACGTTTGCGCGTTGTGTGCGTCGCACTATGGCCCTGGCCGGCCGCGTCTAAGCCGAAAGATTAACTGGTCCGT
>SDZE01000633.1 GCA_004173095.1 Bradyrhizobiaceae bacterium | reverse complement strand
GGTTGACCCGATCCTTCATGATGCCCCAGTCCTCCAGCGTCTTGATGTAGATCTCGTTGAAGTCGACGAAGCCCTGTTCGGTGAACGGCGCCGGCGAGCGCAGTTCACACGCGGCAAACGCCGTCAGTGGGCGGCCGGCCGCCTTGATGATCTCGGCGATGCGCGCAAAACCTTCCTTGAGCGGGACCACTTTGGAGAACCGCACCCGCTCCAGCGCGAAGCCCGGCAGCGCGCCGACGCCACAGGAATACTGGAAGACGCCGGGCATATAACGGTAGCCGCTGTTCGGAGCTTCGACGGTTTGGATCATGGTGGCCTCTTTGGATGAATGACGATCAGTCTTCGAGAACGCCGAGATAGGCGTCGCGGATGATGGGATCGGCGAGCAGTTCGGCGCCCTGCCCGGCGCGCACGATGCGGCCCATATCCATGATGTAGGCATGGTGACAGAGATCGAGCGCGGTGGTGACATCCTGCTCGACCAGCAGGATCGACATGCCCTCGCTGTTCAACTGGCGCAGTGCGGCGACGAGTTGTTCGACCAGGAGCGGCGACAGGCCGAGCGACAGCTCGTCGATCATCAACAGCCGTGGCGCGCTCATCAGACCACGGCCGATGGCGCACATCTGCTGTTCGCCGCCGGACAATGTCGCGGCCGCCTGGTTGCGACGCTCGCGCAGTTTCGGAAAGGTCGCATAGACGCGGTCGATGTCGCGCTGCAATTCAGCCCGACTGGCGCGGCGCGAATAGGCGCCCATCAGGAGATTGTCCTCGATGCTCATGGCACCGAACAGCCGACGACCTTCCGGCACGTGAACAATGCCTTGCGCCAGAATATCGGCAGCCGACGCGGCGGTGAGATCGATGCCCTCCCAGACATAACGACCGGACTGCCGTCCGATCAATCCTGACAAGGCGCGCATCAAGGTGGTCTTGCCGGCGCCGTTGGAGCCGATCAGCGCCGTGATTTCACCACGGCGCACCACCATGTCGATGCCCCACAGCACCTGGATCTCGCCGTAACCGGCGCACAGCTGATTGAGTTCGAGCATCGGATGATCAGCCACGGGCGGCATTCCGTTGTGCATATTGCTGGCCGAGATAGGCATCGACGACGGCGGGGTCCTTGATGATGTCGCGCGGGGCGCCGTCGGCGATCAGCTTTCCGTTATGCAGCACCGCGATCCGCGTGCAGACATTCAGCACCACTTTCATCAGATGC
>SDZE01000479.1 GCA_004173095.1 Bradyrhizobiaceae bacterium | reverse complement strand
TCGATCCTGGTCAACATCCCCGGCGAGGCGGCGTCGGTGGTCACCTGCATTGACGGCCACCAGATGGCCAAGAAGGGGCGCGCCGGTCCGGCGCTCGGCATCTCCGCGCTCGGCTCCTTCATCGCCGGCACCTTCGCGCTGGTCGCGCTGATGCTGGTGGCGCCGTCGCTGGCCGCGGTCGCCATCGCCTTCGGCCCGGCCGAATATGCCAGCCTGATGGTGCTCGGCCTCGTGGTGCTCACCTTCCTCACGCAGGGCTCGATGGCCAAGGCGCTGCTGATGGCGTGTATCGGTATCGTGCTCGGCCTGGTCGGCCTCGACAGCATCACCGCGCAGCCGCGGCTCACCTTCGGCCGCATCGAACTGATCGACGGCATCGGCCTCGTGCCGGTGGTGATGGGGTTGTTCGGCCTGGCCGAGGTCCTGATCAACACCGAACAGGCGATCAAGCGCGACATCATCGATGCCAAGATCACGCAGCTGCTGCCGAACAAGGAAGATTGGAAGGCCTCGGCCGGTCCGATCGGGCGCGGCACGATCATGGGCTTCTTCCTTGGCATCCTGCCGGGCGGCGGCGCGGTGGTGGCGTCGTTCGCGTCCTATGCGCTTGAGAAGCGGCTGTCGAAAACCCCCGAACGGTTCGGCCATGGCGCCATCGAGGGCGTGGCCGGTCCGGAGGCCGCCAACAATGCCGCGGCCGGCGGCGCGTTCATTCCGCTGATGACTCTCGGCATCCCGCCGAATGTGGTGATGGCATTGCTGCTCGGTGCCTTCGTGATTCACGGATTGCAGCCGGGGCCGCTCCTGATCACGCAAAATCCCGGCCTGTTCTGGGGCATCGTCGCCAGCATGTATATCGGCAACGCGATGCTGCTGGTGCTGAACCTGCCGCTGATCGGCATCTGGGTGAAGCTGTTGAAGCTGCCCTACAACGTGCTGTTCCCGCTCATCGTGCTGTTCACCATCATCGGCGTGTATTGCTCGAGCAATAATGTGTTCGACGTCTATGTGATGATCGCGTTCGGCATCATCGGCTACTTCATGCGCAAGTTCGGCTATGAGCCGGCGCCGCTGGTACTGGCTTTCGTGCTGGGGCCGCTCCTGGAAAACAACCTGCGCAAGTCGCTGATCCTGTCGCAGGGCGACCTCATGACCTTCGTCGAGCGTCCGATCTCGGCCGTCTGTCTCGCACTGGCGGTGATCCTGCTGATCGCACCGCTATTGC
>SDZE01000368.1 GCA_004173095.1 Bradyrhizobiaceae bacterium | reverse complement strand
GCCGCCGGCGTCCCCGTGCTGCGGTCGGTCGGTGCCGGCCAAAGCGAGATGCTGCTGGCGCTGAAATCGGGCAATTTCGGCGGCCCGGATTTCTTCGCGGATGCTCTGAAGCTGATGCAGTGAGCGCCGTGAAGCGATCGGACGCAGTGCGTGGATCCTGCCGAGGCCTGAGCTGAAGGGGGATGATTACAAATCGTTCATGTTATGCTCGCTTAGCGGACGGCCAGCGTCGTAAAATCCGCCCGTTCCGCGTCTCACTGTTGTCCAGGCGCCACCAATGTTTCGAAATAGCAACGATGTGAAGGCCACGGGCGATCCCTTCGTGGCTTCGCGGTCAAAGTTGAGCTAAATCAACGCCCGTTGCATGTTACGCTGCATCGCAGCAGTGGATGGCTCGGAGACCTTCGACACATGATCTCGCTGGTGCGCATTGCTCTCACCAAGCCATACACTTTCGTCGTCCTGGCCCTGTTGCTTCTGATCGTGGGGCCGCTGGCCGCGATGCGGACGCCGACCGATATCTTTCCCGAGATCCGCATCCCGGTGATCGGCGTGGTCTGGAGCTACACTGGTTTGCCACCGGACCAGATGTCCGGGCGTATCACCACGCCGTTCCAGCGCGCGCTGACGACGACGGTCAACGACATCGAACACATCACCGCGAATTCCTATGCCGGCTTCGGCATCGTCAAGATCTTCTTCCAGCCCAATGTCGATATCCGCACCGCCAATGCACAGGTCACCGCGATCTCGCAGACGCTGCTCCGGCAGTTGCCGCCCGGTGCGACGCCGCCGCTGATCCTGAACTATTCGGCCTCGACAGTGCCGATCATCAATCTGGCCCTGTCAGGTGAAGGCCTGACGGAACAGAACCTGGCCGATATCGGCATCAACCAACTGCGCACGCCGCTGGTCACCATTCCCGGCGCAGCGATTCCATATCCGTTCGGCGGCAAGCAGCGCCAGGTCCAGATCGATCTCAATCCCACAGCGCTGCAGGCGCGCGGACTTTCGGGACAGGACGTCGCCAACGCGCTGGCGGCGCAGAACCTGATCACGCCGGTCGGCACCCAGAAGATCGGCGGCTTCGAATACACCATCAATCTCAACAACTCGCCGCTCAAGATTGACGAGCTCGGCAAGCTGCCGATCCGGCAGGTCAACGGCGCCATGGTCTATATCGGCGACGTCGCCACGGTGCGCGACGGCAATCCGCCGCAGACCAATATCGTCCATGTCGATGGCAATCGCTCGGTGCTGATGCAGGTGCTGAAGGCCGGCTCGGTGTCGACGCTCGATATCATTGCCGGCATCAAGCAGAAGGTGATCGATTTCCGCAGCGCGCTGCCTGACAGCCTGAAGATCAGCTATATCGGCGACCAGTCCGGCTTCGTGCGCGGCGCCATCGAGGGCGTGGCCGTCGAGGGCGTCATCGCGGCATTGCTGACATCGGTGATGATCCTGCTGTTCCTCGGCAGCTGGCGCTCCACGGTGATCATCGCGGTGTCGATCCCGCTGGCGGTGCTCGGCGCCATCATCATGCTGTCCTTGATGGGCGAGACCTTGAACATCATGACGCTGGGCGGCTTGGCGCTCGCGGTCGGTATTCTCGTCGATGACGCCACGGTGACCATCGAGAACATCAACTATCATCTCGAAAACGGCAAGGACGTCGAAACCGCGATTCTTGATGGTGCTGCGCAGATCGTGACGCCGGCCTTCGTCTCGCTGCTGTGCATCTGCATCGTGTTCGTGCCGATGTTCTTTCTGTCGGGCATCGCCAAATTCCTGTTCGTGCCGATGGCGCTTTCCGTGATGTTCGCGATGATCTGGTCGTTCATCCTGTCGCGCACGCTAGTGCCGACCATGGCGCTGTATCTCCTGAAGCCGCATGTGCATCACGAGGGCGGCAAGCCCCCGACGCGCAATCCGCTGGTCAGGTTTCAGCGCGGTTTCGAGGCCGGCTTCGAGCGCATTCGCAGCAGCTATCGCGGACTGCTAGATCTGGCGCTGTCCCGCCGCCCCATCTTCGTCACCGGCTTTCTGGGCGTCGTGCTGGCGTCTTTCCTGTTGGTGCCATTTCTCGGCCGCAACTTCTTTCCGTCGGTGGATGGCGGCGCCATCCTGATGCATGTGCGCACGCAGGTCGGCACCCGGATCGAGGAAACTGCCAATCAGTTTGCCGACATCACCAAGGAGATCCGAAAGGTCATCCCGCCGCAGGAGATCGAGACCATGACCGACAATATCGGCATGCCCGTCTCCGGCATCAACCTGACCTACAACAACACCGGCGTGATCGGCCCCCAGGATGGTGATTTCCAGATCAAGCTGAAGGAAGGCCACAAGCCGACCGAGGACTATGTGCGCCAGCTGCGCGAGCAACTGCCGCGCAAATTTCCGGGCGTCAGCTTCGCGTTCCTGCCGGCGGACATCGTCAGCCAGATCCTGAATTTCGGCGCGCCGGCACCTATCGACCTGCAGATCCGCGGCGCGGATCTCGCCGCCAATTTCGAATATGCCAACAAGCTGCTGGCAAAAATGCGCATGATCCCCGGGATTGCCGATGCGCGCATCCAGCAGTCACCGAACAATCCCGGCTTCAACATCGATGTCGATCGCACCCGCGCGCAATATGTCGGCCTGACCGAGCGCGACGTCACCAACAGTCTGGTGGTCAATCTCGCCGGTTCGTCGCAGGTGGCGCCGACCTTCTTCCTCAATCCCGACAACGGCGTGTCCTATTCCATCGTGATGCAGACGCCGCAATACAAGATGGATTCGCTGGGCGCGCTGGAAACGCTGCCGATCACTGCGGTCAATGCCAGCACCAACACGCCGATGCTCGGCGGCATCGCGACCATCAAGCGCTCATCGTCGAATGCGGTGGTGTCGCAATATGACATCCAGTCGCTGGTGCAGATCTATGCCACCACCCAGGGCCGCGATCTCGGTTCGGTGGCCGCGGATATCAACAAGCTCGTGGCGGAGACCAAGGCCGAGGTTCCGAAGGGCAGCAATGTCGTGCTGCTGGGCCAGGTCGAAACCATGAACTCCGCCTTCTCCGGCCTGCTGTTCGGCCTGCTCGGCGCGGTGGTGCTGATCTATCTGTTGATCGTGGTGAACTTCCAGTCCTGGTCCGATCCGTTCGTGATCATCACCGCGCTGCCCGCGGCGCTGGCCGGCATCGTCTGGATGCTGTTCACGACCCAGACCACGCTGTCGGTGCCGGCTCTGACCGGCGCCATCATGTGTATGGGCGTCGCGACCGCCAATTCGGTGCTGGTGATCTCCTTCGCGCGTGAGCGCTACGCGGCGCATGGCGATCCCGTCATGGCGGCGCTGGAAGCCGGCTTCACCCGGTTCCGCCCGGTGCTGATGACGGCGCTCGCCATGATCATCGGCATGGCGCCGATGGCGCTGGGGCTCGGCGAGGGCGGCGAGCAAAATGCGCCGCTCGGTCGCGCAGTCATCGGCGGCTTGATTTTTGCAACCATCGCCACACTGATGTTCGTGCCGGTGGTGTTCAGCATGGTGCACAAGAAGCAAGCGCCGGAAGGCCACCCTGCTTCAGGCCACCCGACCTCACCTGATCCACATTCGGCCGCTGCGGCTGCCCCGGAGATTTCCCATGCCCACTGAGCACAATCCGCCGGTGTCCCGCCGCAAGCTTGGCCTGGCCGGTGTGGTCGGCCTGGTGGCCGCCGGCGCCATCGTCGTCACCGGCATCATGGCGCGGGCCAAAACCGATACGGAGCTCAAGGCGTGGACGGAGGAGCAGGCGGTGCCGAGCGTCGCCGTGGCACCGCCCGATGCGCGCGTGCTCAATGCCACCCTCGATCTGCCGGGCCGTCTCGAAGCCTATTCGCGCGCGCCCATCTTCGCCCGGGTCTCCGGCTATCTGAAGAGCTGGAGCGCGGATATCGGCGCGCAGGTCAAAGCCGGGCAGGTGATCGCCGAGATCGAGGCGCCCGATCTCGATCAGCAATTGCTGCAGGCCCGTGCCGATCTGGTCAGCCAGCAATCGCAGGCGCGGCTGTCGGAAGCCACGCTGAACCGTCGCAAGACGCTGGTGGCGTCGAACTTCGTGTCGGCGCAGGAGATCGACGAGCGCACCGCCGACCTGAACAACAAGCGCGCCGCGGTGAATTCCGGCACCGCCAATGTGCAGCGGCTCGAGGCGCTGGCTGACTACAAGAACATCACCGTGCCGTTCGACGGCATCGTCACCCAGCGCAACACCGATGTCGGCGCGCTGATTTCGGGCGGCACCGGCACCGGCGCTGCGATGTTCGTGGTGTCCGACACCCGCAAGCTGCGCGTCTATGTCGACGTGCCGCAAAGCTATGTGCCGGCGATCAAGATCGGCGCCAAGGCGATCATTTCGGTGCCGGACCACCCGACCCGCACATTCCCGGCCACGGTCGAAGCCTCGTCGCAGTCGGTCGATGTCGCCTCGGGCACCACCCGCATGCAGCTCGTGCTCGACAATCCCAACGGCGAATTGCTGCCGGGCGGCTATGCCAATGTGAAGATGAGCCTGGCGCGGGACTCCGCGCCGCTGCATGTGCCGGCCAGTGCGTTGATCTTCAACAAGAGCGGCATGCGCGTCGCCACCGTCGGCGCGGATGACCGGATCGTGTTCAAGACCGTGACCATCGCGCGCGATCTCGGCCGCGACATCGAACTCGCCTCCGGAATCACCGCCGACGATCGCGTCGTCATCACCCCGACGGACGGCCTCAATGACGGCGACAAGGTCCGCATCACCGGCGGCGGCGCCAGCAACGGCAAGCCGACGGCGGCGACGGAGAAGAAGGAAGTGAAGGGGTAGGGTGTCGTCGAGCGTGTGGCGGCCCCCACCCCGGCCCTTTCCCGCAAGCGGGAGAGGGGGCGCTGGAGATGCGCGCCGTGAGAATGTGGATAGTAGTAGCGGATTGTGATTAGCTATCAGCGACGCTCCCTCTTCTCCCTCTCCCGCTTGCGAGGGAGGGCCGGGGTGGGGGCAGCCACAAACTCCGACCTCACATGGACGATCCCAGAACTCCCGTCTGGAAAGTCCCACGGCGCCAGCGCAACAACGCGCGCGCTCTACGCAAGAACCTGACCGATACCGAGCGCCTGCTGTGGTTCGAACTGCGCGATCATCGTTTGATCGGCGCAAGCTTTCGGCGGCAAGTGCCGATCGACAGATACATCGCCGATTTCGTCTGCCATGCCGCCGCGTTGATTATCGAACTGGATGGTGGCCAGCATTACTCCGACGAGGGCGAGCGGTCGGATGCTTTGCGGACGTCAGCGCTCGAAGCGCTCGGCTATCGTGTGCTGCGATTTTCCAACACGGATGTGATCGGCAATCGGGAAGGTGTGCTGGATGTCATCGCTGCGGTGATCGCGGAGAGAGCCCCCACCCCGACCCTCCCCCGCAAGCGGGAGAGGGGGCGCTAGGGCCGAACTGTTTCAGATTGCGGATAGTCCTAGCCGAGTATCGTCAGCAACGACGCTCCCTCTTCTCCCTCTCCCGCTTGCGGGGGAGGGCCGGGGTGGGGCAGCCACAAGCTCGTCAGCCAGCAGTCCACTCCAGCACCCCATCCCCGGCGGTCCTGATCGTGCCCGTCGCGCCCACCGGCGTCCGGTCCTGATCCATCAGCATCGCCAGCGTGGCCGAATCCTGCGCCGGCACCCGCGCCAGCGCCCGCTCATTCGCGGCGGTGCGCAAAATCACCACGCCATGCTCGATCTCGCCACCGCGACCATAGATCACGGTAAAACTCTCCACCTTACCGTCGCCCGACGCCTCGGTGACATAGGCCGGTACCGGCCCGCGATGGCGGTCGGCTTCCGCCTGCACGCTGATACTCTGCGCGATCGGCTCTGCCGGCGCCGTCTTCGACACCACCAGCGCGTGATGCTTGGTGACGAATCCGCCTTGCGCATACAGCAG
>SDZE01000283.1 GCA_004173095.1 Bradyrhizobiaceae bacterium | reverse complement strand
GCATATGATCACCCCAACGATAAAAGCCCGGCTGCGAGCAGCCGGGCTTTTATCGTGAGGACGGCGAGACCCTGTCGGGTCGCGATAACGCTTACAGGAACTTGACCAGGCTCATCTGGTACAACGGCGAGAAAAACGACGTCACGGCCAATGGCGCGGCGCGCGGATCCGCCGTATCGCAGATCGACACCTCGATCACGGTGCAATATGGCGCGCGTGCCGACGAGCAGGCGTTGCGCAACCAGTTGCAGACGGTGGCGGTGTTCGCGGCCGTGGCCGTGGATCCCAACCAGCTCAGCGATCCCGCTTACGCCAAGAACGCCAATGCGCAGATCGCCGCGCTGAACACGCGCGTGGCGCAGAATCTCGCCAGCGTGCCCGGCCAGCAGACCGTCGAGAACATCCAGGCCGATTTCGCCGGCGCGCAAGCCGCGATCAAATCGACCACCGACCGCCAGGTGCAGACCAAGGCGATGGCGCAGACGATGCTGGACAGTATCGAGGGCATCAACAGTGACGAGGTCGCGACCAAGATCCTGGCGCTGCAGACCGCGCTGCAGGCGTCGTATCAGACCACATCGACACTGTACCAGATGAGCCTGGTCAAGTTCCTGTAAGCGTCATCGCGACCCGACAGGGTCTCGCCGTCCTCACGATAAAAGCCCGGCTGCTCGCAGCCGGGCTTTTATCGTTGGGGTGATCATATGCCGGGGACGGAGAGCGAGGCGGCCGTCGCATGATCCGCATCGTCTCTTCTGTCCACGATGTCGCTGGCATTCACGCGCATCCACACCCGCTCGCGTCGAGATGAACGGCGCGTTGGTGGTCGCATTGCACCACCCACTGCGCGCCGATGTCGCGCGTGAGTTTCACTGAAAACCCATCCGCTGCCTCACGCAAAAAAATATTCGATTTCTGCTGGTTAAAAATCAGCGACCATGCATGTGACGTATGTGCCGCGTCATTCCTTATCGTACCACAACTACACTTTCAATCGACGCGGTAGCATCGTGTGAAGTTTTTGAATCAATGCACGAAACAACTATCAAAATAGGGATGGTGGTAAACATGTGTGTTCGCAGCGAAGTGTAGTTGCGTATTATAGTAGCGCGCTGTGTGCGTCATCGTTTTCATCGATTGTTATTAGCTCGCACCCATCCTGCCGACATCGATCAAGAAGATCGTGCGTTCATTTACCAGGAAGGTATCTCACATGTCCGGCATTACACTCTC
>SDZE01000473.1 GCA_004173095.1 Bradyrhizobiaceae bacterium | reverse complement strand
CGTCCGCACGCCACCGAAAAGTTTCGCATCACCATCGGCGGGCCCGATTGCCTTCGGCCTTATTCGGCGTCGGTGCTGAACATCTCCGCCATGAGCTTCGGCGCGCTCAGCCCGAATGCGATCCGTGCGCTGAATGCCGGCGCCAAGAATGGTCATTTCGCCCATGACACGGGCGAGGGCGGTGTCAGCCCGTATCACGAGCAGGAAGGCGGCGACCTGATCTGGGAAATCGGCTCCGGCTATTTCGGTTGCCGCACCAAGGATGGTCAATTCGACCCCGACAAATTCGCGGATCGCGCGGCACTTGACCAGATCAAGATGGTGGAGCTGAAGGTTAGCCAGGGCGCCAAGCCCGGCCATGGCGGTGTGCTGCCGGCGGCCAAGGTGTCGGAGGAAATCGCGCGCATCCGCGGTGTGGCGATGGGCGAGGACTGCATCTCGCCGCCCTATCACAAGGCGTTCTCGACGCCGATCGAGATGATGCAGTTCATCGCCAAGATGCGTGAGCTATCGGGTGGCAAACCGACCGGCTTCAAGCTGTGCATCGGCCACCCCTGGGAATTCCTCGCCATCTGCAAGGCGATGCTGCAGACCGGGATCTATCCCGACTTCATCGTCGTCGATGGCAATGAAGGCGGCACGGGTGCAGCGCCGCTGGAATTCATGGATCATCTGGGCATGCCGATGCGCGAGGGCATCAACTTCGTGCACAATGCGCTGATCGGCATCGGTGCGCGTGACCGGATCAAGCTCGGTGCCTCCGGCAAGATCGCCACCGCCTTCGACATTGCCCGCGCGATGGCGCTGGGCGCCGATTGGTGCAATTCGGGGCGCGGCTTCATGTTCGCGCTCGGCTGCATCCAGTCGCTATCATGCCACACCGATCGCTGCCCCACCGGCGTGGCCACCCAGGATCCGTCCCGCGCGCGTGCGCTGGCGGTGCCGCAAAAGACCGATCGCGTGACCAATTTTCACGAAGCGACGCTGCATGCGCTGGCAGAGCTGATCGCGGCTGCCGGCCTCGATCATCCGCAGGATATCCGCGCGATGCATTTTTCACATCGCTCCGCCGACAATGCCGTGATGTCGTTCACCAAGCTCTATCCGCAATTGCAGGTGAACGAGCTGATCCACGGCACCACCGACAAGCGTTTCCACCAGGCATGGGCCATGGCGCAAGCGGATACGTTTCAGCCGGCAGAGGCAAGGGGCGCGGCCTAGTTTTAACAACGCG
>SDZE01000610.1 GCA_004173095.1 Bradyrhizobiaceae bacterium | reverse complement strand
GATCGTGGCACTGCCGTAAGCGGCTGCGCGCACCAAGCTGTGCCTCATCCTGAGGAGCGTGCATCTTGCGCGCGTCTCGAAGGATGGCGTGAGGCATTCATGGTTCGAGACGGCGCCAAGAGGCGCCTCCTCACCATGAGGACGGCGAGCGCCGCTATCCCTTCGCCTGCGCGACATTTGCGATCCGCTCGGGCACGCCGAATTCTGTGCGGCAGATATCCGCGAGCAGCGCGATGCCGTCGCGGATGTCCTGATGCGTCGGGCTGGCGAAGCAGATGCGGATGCGGCTATGCGCGTGGTGTTGATCGACCGACCATTCCGGCCCCGGATTGATCGAGACGCCGGCCTTCAGCGCCGCCTGCGACAGCCGCATGGCATCCACATTGTCCGGCAGCTTCACCCACAGGAAGATGCCGCCCTTCG
Organism: Bradyrhizobiaceae bacterium; assembly: GCA_004173095.1. Taxonomy (GTDB): domain Bacteria; phylum Pseudomonadota; class Alphaproteobacteria; order Rhizobiales; family Xanthobacteraceae; genus Tardiphaga. The sequence goes on along the minus strand of SDZE01000610.1, from coordinate 814 downwards.
GCTCCTCGAATTCCGCCGCCGTGCCGAACTGCTCGTTCAAGGCGTCCATCAGCGTGTCGAGCTTGGCGCGTAACCCGCGCGTCGCTTGCGGCACATGGGTTGCGAAATGCGGCACGCAATATTCGGCCAGCACCATCTGCTCGAGCGCGCCGGAGCCGGCATCGGTCTTCAGCGCCAGCATGCGCGACAGGATCTGCCATGGCGCCACGATGAAGCCGACGCGCAGGGCAGGCGCGATCGATTTGGAGAACGATCCGATATGGATGACGCGTCCGCTGGTGTCCAGCGCATGGATCGCCGGCGGCCGCTCGCCGGACCATACCAGGTCCGCATAGCAGTCGTCCTCGAACACCGGCACGCCATAGTCGTCAGCCAGCGCCAGCAATTCGCGGCGCCGGCTTTCCGGCATGATGGTGGCGGTCGGGTTCTGCACCGTCGGGATGGTGTAGATGTATTTCGGCTGGATGCCCTTGGCCTTGAGGTCGGCCAATGCCGTCGCGAGTGCGTCCATTTGCATGCCGTCGTCGTCGAGCGGTATTCCGACGATGTTGACGCCCATCCGCGTCAGCCGGTTGATGGAGCCCTGATAGCAATCGCGCTCGATGATCACGGTGTCGCCGCGGGCCAGCAGCGCGTGATTGACGAGATCGAGCGCCTGCAGCGAGCCCGAGACGATCAGGATATCGTCGGCCGTGCAGGTCATGCCGGCATCGCGCTTCAGCTTGCCGGCCAGGAAGTCGCGCAGCGGCAGATAGCCCTGCGGTCCGCTGGCGAGCCCGTAGGTGGCCAGCGACGGTCCCTCGCGGGTCAGCAC